>JAUNWG010000134.1 GCA_030540435.1 Eubacteriales bacterium | reverse complement strand
TCCTCCTCATGCTCATGATGGTGGTGATGCTCATGTTCGTGGTTATGTCCGCAGCCGCACTCCTCGCCGTGCTCGTGGTGATGATGCTCATGTTCGTGGTCATGCCCGCAGCCGCATTCCTCACCGTGTTCATGATGATGCTTATGCCCATGGTCGTGACGATGGTGTCCATGCGATTTGCCTGCATCGCGATCCTGTACCGTGATATCCGGTTCATAGGACTGCGCGATTTTTTCAATCGTCTCTTCCAGCCCCTCCGGCTTTGTGGTCTTTACGCGCAGCTGCTTGGTCGCAAATACCATCACAGCCTCTTCTACCTGCGGGAGCCTTTGAACCTCCTGCTCTATTTTACCCGCACAATGCGCACAGCCAAGGTTTTCTAACAAATACACTTTATTTGCCATGCGGATTCCTCCCAACTGTCAATTTTTAAATTGAACATATGAATATTTGTTCATGCGTTTATTATAGTCCTGCCTGCATATGCTGTCAATAGCATCTATCGTATTTTTTAGAAAAATTCATCAAAACTTGTTAAGCGAACACAAGGTTACCAAAGCTCTCCTTTTGACGCCATAAACACCAAGCTGGGAATTGACAAATAAACGATCTACGGCTATACTAAGAATACAAAAGGGCACTACCGATAAACGATTGTCCCCGCATTAACGATTTAAGAAGTAAACCGTGCGTCTGGAAACTTGCGGTTTACTTCTTTTTTGTTACCGTGATAATCAGGGTAATAATGGCGATGCAGTTTCATTCATGTATTTTTTGTAAAAATATTAGGAAACTTTTTCATCCGCCTGTTTCTGCGCAGAAAATATGATATAATTGACCACAGACCGACACAGCGTTCTGTGCCTGTTATCAATGATTGAAGAGGTGACCGGAGTCATGGCTATCAAAGCTGTGCTTTTTGATTTGGATAATACCTTATATGATTTCAATACGGCGCACAAGCAGTCTCTGCGCGCGATGGCGGAGTATGGCGAATCTCGGTTTGATATTTCCGCCCGCCGGTTTCTGCTGGCTTATCACGAAGCAGATAAGCAGCTGAAGCAGGAGCAGCCGCTCGCTGCCGCCTGCCACAACCGTGCGATCATTGCCCAGCGTATGCTGGAGCTGCTGGGATTGCCGTCGCTTGTGACACCGTTGGAATTATACGAAACCTATTGGGGTACGATGCTGCGTTCCATCAAGCCGATGGATGGCGCCGTGGAGCTGCTCAGCCGCCTGCACAAGCAGAATATTCGCACCGGCATCTGTACGGATATGACGACACATATCCAGCACCGCAAGATCGCCGCCCTCGGGCTTGCAAGCTATCTGGACGCGATGGTTACGAGCGAAGAGGCAGGCGTCGAAAAGCCAAACCCGAAAATCTTCCATGACTGCCTGCGCAAGCTGAAAGTTGCGCCAAATGAAGCATTCTTTATCGGCGATTCGTTTGAACGCGACGTCTGCGGCGCACATGCCGCCGGCCTGCTCCCGTTCTGGCTGAATACCACCGGTCAGACTGCACCGCCTGTCGATTTTCCCTATAAGGAGCTGCACAGCCTGAAGGAAGTCCTGTAATCTACATAGCATGTTCATGACATGGCCTTTCAGCCTGCCCTGCCGGCAGACTGGAGGGTCTTTTTCTCCCTTTGCACAAATATCATGCAAATGCATGTCTTTTCTGTCGAAAGGATGAATTTTTTCGCAGTATGTTTTGCCCGCCTGCCGGAGATAATGGTGATGAGATGATTCACGATTTTTCAGGAGGCAGAACAATGCAGAGTAAAGTGGAAATCTGCGGCGTCAATACGTCACGGCTGGAGGTGCTGACTGCGGCGGAAACCGATGCGCTTCTGCGGCGCAGCTCCAAGGGGGATCGGGAAGCAAGAGAGAAATTGATTTCCGGCAATCTGCGGCTGGTGCTCAGCGTAGTCCAGCGGTTTTCCGGCAGAGGGGAAAGCATGGATGATTTATTCCAGGTCGGCTGTATCGGCCTGATGAAATCGATCGATAATTTTAATATAGAGCTAAATGTACGTTTTTCCACCTATGCCGTCCCTATGATTATCGGAGAAATCCGGCGATATCTGCGGGATAACAGTACAATCCGCGTCTCGCGCTCCATGCGGGATACCGCATACCGCGCCTTACAGGCAAAGGAAGCCTTTATGGCAGAGCACCAGCGCGAGCCAACGATGGAGGAGCTTGCCAAGGCAATGGACGTCCCGCGGGAGGATATCGTTTTTGCACTGGATGCCATTATGGACCCCGTATCCCTGTATGAACCGGTCTTTGAGGGCAATGGGGACGCCGTCTGTGTGATGGATCAGGTCGGTGACACCAAAAATACCGACGAGCACTGGCTGGAACAGATCGCATTGAAGGAAGCGATCAGCCGCCTGACTCCGCGCGAGCAGCGCATTTTAACTATGCGTTTCTTTGAGGGGCGCACCCAGATGGAAGTAGCTGAAGAGATCCATATTTCCCAAGCGCAGGTATCCCGTCTGGAAAAGGGTGCGCTCAGCCGCATCCGGCAGCAGATTTAACGTTTCCAATTGACAAACCCTCCGCCTGTCCGTTATGCTGTTAGCATACAGTAATAACAGACAGGAATCGGAGGGTTCTTTTTATGAAACAGGCAATTGTTGTCGTCAGCTTCGGCACGACCTTCCCGCAGGCCATGCCTGCCATCGAAGGCATTGAACAGGCAGTGGAACGCCGCTGTGGGCAAAAGGTTTTTCGTGCGTTTACATCTAAAATCGTCCGCAGGCGTCTGTGGGAGCGCGACCACATCGCCATCCCGGACCCACACACGCTGTTTACAGACCTAACGGCACAGGGTTATCTGTCTATCCTCTGTCTGACGACACATGTCATTCCGGGCATTGAATATGAAACGCTGTTGGCGGACGCTGCGGCCTTTCCGCAGGTACATATCGCCAAGCCGCTGCTATGGGCACAATCGGATTATACGACCTGTGTCCACGCTGTTATGCAGAGCATCCCGCCGCGCAGGGACGGCGAAGCCCTCATCCTGATGGGACACGGCACGGAGCATTTCGCCAATGCCGCCTATTGCCAGCTGGAGCATACCTTCCGCACGCAGGGCTATGCCAACGTCTATGTCGGCACCGTGGAGGGTTATCCGGCGCTGGAGCACATCATCCCGCAGCTACAGGCGTCCGGCACCAAGAAGATCATGCTGATGCCGTTCATGATCGTCGCCGGGGATCATGCAAGAAACGACCTTTCCGGTCCGGAACCGGATTCATGGAAAAGCCAGCTGGAAGCCCACGGCTTCCTGACCCGCACGGTGCTCCGAGGGCTGGGGGAAATCCCGGCGATTGCGGATAAATTTGCGGGACATTTGGATATGCTTTGATTCTCTATCGTACGGAAGGCTGCATGGAATCTACAATTTCTTTTAGCGTATCCAACGATACTCTTCCGGTCAATGTATATCGAATACCGTTGGCAACAAATATTGCGGTTTTTTCCGTCACAATATCGTCCATGTCTTCCCGTCCATCGCTTTCTGTGCCGCGCAATACATTGACTTTGTAGCCTTGCTCCGAACGATAGCTTTCTACATACTCATACATGCCCAAATAATCCTTGTCTAGTCCAATATCCAATTGTTCTTGACTTAAAATGATCTCGATGGAGAGTGAAACGGGTGAATAATATGTCTCTCCATGCTCATATACATATGCTGTTCCATCTGGAAGCAGTTCAAATCCAGTCACATCTCCAATGATATAATTTTCCACCGTAATGAAACAATAATCCTTGTTATCCGTCGTAAGATCTATCGACATGTATGGATTATCTAATTCAAAATCCGTATCCAATAAATTGATTCCCAACTCTTCAATCATTCGACGATAAGAAGAATACGTTTGGGAAACTGTTCCGTAGGCATCCTCTG
>JAUNWG010000133.1 GCA_030540435.1 Eubacteriales bacterium | reverse complement strand
TTGTTGGCGATTATTTTGGGTATTTACAGCTTCATTGCCACGATTATTGTCAGCATTTGTGCAGGGCTTCCCGATATCAATGGTCCTGTTTTGATAAGCGGTCTATTGCAGAACATAGGACTTTCCATCTGTATTTACATTGTCGTTCTCCCTATTATCACAGTTTGCAGCAGAAAGCCGGGATTGTTTATGGGAGGCGCAGTGATCGCCTTTATCACAGGATATTGTATCTTGTTTTTTAAGCAAGGACTGCTTAGAAACATTTATCCTTTTTCAGCTGCTTTGACATTGATCGGATTTGATACTTCTTCCTATGTGGGTGCGGAAGGAAAAGGCAGTATTCTATTATCCATCGCTTCGCTTAGCATTATGCTATTGGCTGCTATACTGCTTATCTGCACTTCCAGTGCCCCGGGAGATATCCAAAACTCAAGGAATAAAAATCGCAAGGGGATTTCTTTACGACCTGCGCAACGAGAAAAAACACATAAACAGTAGCGTGTCATTTGCGCCTTGTAAAGAATGAATCTGGAAAACGGAGTAATATCTGGTGCTTGTATAAATTGGTTAAAATGTTTGCAAAATGCGTTGAATTCCCCAAAATCAGGTGATATACTGCACTCGAATCAGTAAAATGATGATACAAAGAACAGGAGTGATGATTTTGAACTTGAAAAAACAGATGACGGCTCTCGTCATGACTGGTATTATGGCAGCCAGCGCAATTCCGGCTTTTGCAGCAGCGGCTCCGGATGGATATACGGATGCAGAAAAGACTGCAGCGGGTGCAAATGGCGTCTATGCCCAGTGGCAGCAGCAGTGGGAAACGACGAAAAACGACTGGACGCAGGTTTCCATTTCCCCCGGTGCGGATGAGACGCAGATGAATTTTGCATGGTATTCCAAGACAAAGGATGTGACATTTCGCGTTGCATCTGATGAGGCCATGACAAAAAATGTGCAGAAAATGGCAATTTCCGGTACAGAGAGCGCCAAAGATAAAGCAGGCACACAGTATTATTCCTGTAAAGCAACAGCAACCAAGCTAGAGCCGGGAACCTATTATTATCAGATCGGAGATCAGCAGCCAGTTGATTTTACCGTGCGCGACAGCAGTGACGGCTTTTCCTTTATCTATGTCGGCGACCCGCAGATCGGTTCTTCCAATGAGCTGAAGGGTTCGGATACCGAGGAATTTTATGCGGCACAGTCGGCAGCAGTCTGCAACGATTCGTTCAACTGGAATAACACACTCGAAGAGGCGATCAAGCGAGATAGCGATGCAAGTTTTATCCTGTCTGCTGGTGACCAGATTCAGACTACCAAGAAAAAGGCGCCGAATCAGGACGTAACCAACAGTGAGATCGAGTATGCGGGATATCTTTGCCCGGAAGTCTTGGATTCCCTGCCGGTAGCGACCACTGTCGGCAACCATGACGCAGACAATGCCAACTACACCTATCACTTTAATACAGCAAACGCCAGTGAGCTTGGTTCCAACGGTATTGCCGGTGGAGACTATTACTACACCTACGGCAATGCACTGTTCCTGATGCTCAACACGCAGAATACCAATGTTGCAGAGCATAAGCAGTTCATCGAACAGGCAGTAGCTGCATGTCCGGATGCAAAGTGGCGTATTGTTACGCTGCATCAGGACATCTATGGTTCTGCAGAACACTCCAACGAGCCGGAAATCACCAATCTTCGGTATCAGCTCGTTCCATATTTCGAAGATAATGACATTGATGTTGTCCTGACCGGTCATGACCATGCGTATTCCCGTTCGCAGATCCTCAAGGGCGGCCAGAAAAAGACGGAATATACAGACGATGAATTTGAAGAAATGTTGGATGTCGATATGGATGCCGGTGAGAATCCAGAAACCCGTTATATCGCTCCGAAAAATATTATCCCGACAACGACTGAACCGGCTGAACAGGCATACCTCTCCTATCTTGCTGCCGTCATGGACAAGGACGCTGTGCAGAAGACCGATGGGAAAACCGCAGTCAATCCAGATGGTATCCTGTACATGACCGCAAGTTCTTCTTCCGGCAGCAAATATTACGATCTGGTTCCGCGTATGCAGAGTTATATCGCCAATCGTTGGCAGGAAGATGTCCCAACCTATTCTGTCATTGACATTGACGACGACAGCTTTACGATCAACACCTACCGCACGGACAACGGCAATGCGATCGACGATACATTCACCATTGTGAAGGATGCGGATGACGTACAGCTTCCGTTTACCGATGTCAGCAAGGATAAATGGTATTATAATGCAGTTGTCAGTGTCTACCAGAACAAGCTGTTCAATGGCACCTCTGCAACGACATTTGAACCGGAATTGTCCATGGATCGCGCTATGTTTGTTCAAGTACTGTACAATCTGGCGGGCCGCCCGGAAGTCAGCGGCACGATGCCGTTCCACGATGTAAATAAGAGCGACTGGAGCTACAACGCAATCCTGTGGGCAGCGCAAAACGGCATCACGAAGGGCGTCAGCAAAACAGAGTTTGCCCCGACAGAATTGGTCACTCGTGAGCAAGCAGCACAGCTGTTACAGGGATATGCGAAACTGGCAGGCAAGGATGTTTCTGCAAGTGCGGATCTGAGCAAATATACCGACAGTGCGAAGGTTTCCAGCTGGGCACAAAGCGCAGTTGAATGGGCTGTTGCAAACAACATTATCCAGGGCACCAGCAAAACCACACTGTCCCCCTCGAGCAACGCAACCCGCGCAGAAGCTGCACAGCTTATGATGCAATTTTGCGAAATCATAAAATAAATGATATTTCCTCCCCCCTTTTTAATAGATTGCACCGCCGGAGAGCGATATCGCTCTCCGGCACCTTTTATGGAGCGATAAATAATGAAATACAGAAAATTCACGATAGAAAAAGGCATATGGAAGCGTCTTGCAGTACTGGCTATAGCGATTCTCACATGTATCATATTGCATACTGTTTCACAAGTAGAGCGCCATCCGCTGCTGGAGAATGAAGGACGTGAATTTGTCACAGCGCGCGTAACACAGGTGCTCGTAGACAATCAGGAGTCCGGTGGCGTATATATCGGTGACCAGACAGTGCAGTTGGAGCTGCTTTCCGGCGCGCATAAAGGTACATCTGTTGAAGCAGAAAGCTCATCTGCATATCTGTACGGCGTCCACTGCACCCAGGGCATGAAAGTCGTAGCAATTATCAGCGAATCGGGTGGCGAGCTGGTCGGCTCGGTATACGGCTTTTATCGGGAACCTGTGCTGCTTGCCATGATTGCACTGTTTTTACTGACTATTGTATTGATTGGAGGTCGGCGCGGATTATATTCTGTCATTGGCTTGGTATTTACATTCGTATGCATCTTCTGGTTCTTCCTGCCGATGGTGTACCGCGGATATTCACCTGTCGTGGCAGCGATCATCGTGGTGATCGCCACAACACTGGTCACCATGTATCTGGTCGGTGGTTTTACAGTCAAGGCGACAGCAGCAGTGATCGGCACAGTCATGGGCGTGCTGGTAGCGGGCGTATTTGCGTATATCTTCGGCAAGCTCGCGCATGTCACCGGCTATAATGTCTCGGATATTGAAAGCCTGATTTATATTCAGGAGCAGCTGGATATTCAAGTGGGACAGCTGCTGTTTGCCGGCATCCTCATCGCAGCCCTTGGCGCTGTCATGGACGTCAGTATGTCGATTGCTTCTACTCTGCAGGAACTGCATGATAAAAACCCGCAGTTAAATGCGCGGCAATTGTTCCACTCCGGGATGACAGTCGGTCACGATATGATGGGCACCATGTCCAACACATTGATCTTGGCATTTACAGGCGGTTCCATCAATACACTCGTTCTGTTTTACGCCTATGCATATTCCCGATTGCAGGTAGTCAATATGTTTGACATTGCGATCGAGATCATTCAGGGCGTATCTGCCAGCATGGGTGTCGTGTTGACCGTTCCGTTTGTTTCGCTGATTGGCGCGTGGATGATTGTGCATCAGGCTAACGAAGCCAAATAAATGTACCGACCTCCAATCGTTAGTTTTTAGATC
>JAUNWG010000005.1 GCA_030540435.1 Eubacteriales bacterium | reverse complement strand
AAAAATCACCCCACTTGTTATCCAGTATATCATACTGTCTAACAAATGGGGTGCAATTCAGATATCCTGCCGGCTGTTTTTTACAGAAATTTGGGGAAATGACTTGACTGTAAACCGACTTGAACGTGTACGATGGAGAAAAAGAAGGAGGGGAGCCGCATGAAGATTAAGGAGATGGAAGAGCGGACCGGAATCGCCCGGGCCAATATCCGGTTTTATGAGAGCAAGGGTCTGCTGCATCCGGAACGGCAGGGGAACAACTATCGCGATTATTCTGAAACGGATGTGGAAACACTGCGGAAGATCATTCTGCTTCGGCGGCTGGGTCTGTCCATCGAGGATATTCAGGCCGTATTCTGCGGAGAACTGGCATTACAGGATGCCGTCCAACGTACGGAGCGGGGTTTACAGGAACAACTGGAACAGCTGCAAGGTTCGCTGGAGCTGTGTGCTGTCATGCAGGAGCGGCAAGAAACGCTGGAAACGCTATCGGTAGATACCTATGACGAGCTGATTCGTCGGCGTGAGCAGCAAGGGAAAAAGTTCCGCGATATTATGACCGATGTTCTGGAGGATTATCAGAAAAATTGGCTGGAAAAGAACTGGGGGAGTATGGATATCCAAGGCTCCCGCACCAAGGGCGCGATTGTAACGCTTTGTATTTCCGCACTGCTGTGTACACTGTTGAATACTGGTTTGAAAGGCTTTTGGAAAGGACTTGAAGATACGCTGGCTATGCTGGCAGCGTTCGCTGCGGCATCGGTGATCTATCTGCTAATCAGCTTTATCGGGAGAGTGTTCCCGCCGATGAGAGACCCGCTCCGGATTGCGACAGTGATATTTCTGCTGTTTGTTGTTGTGCTGGTGGCAATTGGTGTACTCAATTCCTGTGGAATCATCCATCTATAACCATTCTGTTATTCTTGTCCTTGTAATGAATTTCTGGTATACTGGACATACTAAAAATCAGGAAGGATGATTTCCATGCTGACACCGGCAAAAAAGGAATTTATTGAGTTTATGATGGGCGCGGATGTCCTGCGTTTTGGCGATTTCGTGACCAAGAGCGGACGTAATACACCGTACTTTGTCAACACCGGCAACTACAAGACCGGCCTGCAGTCGTCCAAGCTGGGCGAGTTTTATGCAGCAATGGTAAAGGAAACCATTGGCGAAGATTTTGATGCGATGTTCGGCCCGGCCTATAAGGGCATCCCGCTGGCGACCTCTGTTGCAGGCGCGCTGGCACGCAACTATGGCATTGACAAGCCGTTTTTCTTCAACCGCAAGGAAGCGAAGGACCACGGCGAGGGCGGCAGCTTGGTCGGCTATAAGCCGCAGGATGGCGACCGCATCATCATCATTGAGGACGTCATTACCGCAGGTACTGCGATTCGCGAAACGCTTCCGGTGCTGTACGGCGCAGCGGACGTCAAGGTGACGGACATGTTCATTTCGGTCAACCGCTGTGAGGTCGGACAGACCGCAGGCAAGACCGCTGTCATGGAGGTCGGCGAGGAATTTGGCATCCATGTCCATTCGCTCATCGATGTGCGCGATATCCACGAATATTTGCAGGGACAGGAAAAATATGCGGACATTCTGCCGCTGATGGAATCCTACATGGAGAAGTACTGCGTATTCTGATTTCTGATAACGTACATGGCCCGGTGCAAGGGTGTCGGAGGCTCCGGCATCCTGCGTCGGGCTGTATTGTTTTTATCCGGTGTATAGGGTGCAATGTATGGGAGAAAATAGGCAGAGGACAGAGGCCGTATATGGCATTTGTGGGTGGAAAAAGGTGACGGAAGAGAGTATTTTTTGGGAGAAAAATGGCGTATTATGCAGCATTATTTCCGGCGTAAGTGATAAGAATTTGTATAAATTGATATAAATGTTATACATCAGCACCGAAAGACGTGTGAAAACGTACAAAATACGGTTGAACTTTTGAGTATGAATTGATATAATGAAGAAAGCCTGAAGAAGTGCCCGTTTTTCGTACAGACAGAAAGGATCGTGAGGACAGGATGGACAAGCATCAAATCCTTCGTGAATGTGCGCAGAATCTCGTGCTTCTGACGCAGCTCGGACTCTCCATAGCCATACCGCCGCTGGTCACGCTGTATGCGGCGAACTGGCTGAGGAATCGGCTGGATCTCGGACTTTGGATCATGGTCCTTGCCCTGATTTTGGGCGTGGGCGGCTCAATATCCAACGTCTGGAAATTCTGGAAATGGATTTCCAAACGCAACGAAAAGCCGCGGGAATGAGCCCGTCACAGGTAAATTTTACGTGATTGGTGGTGAGTGACATCAAGATTGAACCGGCAGTCAAAACAGAAACCAAGAGGATTGCAATCGGCGTGCTGGCGATGAGCGCTATCATGGAGGTCGTATTCATTATTCTTGGCAGGTTTGACTACACAGTTCCGCTTGGCAATCTTCTGGGCGGCGGATGGGCCATCCTGAATTTCTTTATCATGGCTCTGGCTGTACAGAAATCTGTGAAGAAAGAACTGCCGCAGGAGGCAAAGCTGGTATTGCAGAATTCGTATACCAAGCGCCTGCTGATTCTGGTAGCGGTATTGCTGGTCGGCATCAAGGTTGAATATTTTAACTGGATTGCGGTTATCATACCATTGTTTTTTCCACGGATCACCATTGCAATCGTAAAATTGCCTATCTTTCAACGAAAGGAGGAAGAATGATTCATGGAAGTATCCATCACTGGCGCCAAAATATACTACACCATACCCGGCATTAACTTCCCGATCACCCAGACAGTAGTCAATGCGTGGATCGCAATGATTATTATCGTGGCGGTATGCATCTGGCTGACACGCGGGATGCAGGTACACGCGCGGACAAAGCGGCAGGTCGTGGCAGAGATGATCGTCACGGCAGCAAACAAGCTCGTTGAGAACAACATGGGCAAGGGCTGGGGCGAGTTTGTCCCGTTCATCGCGGCAATCCTTTCTATGTCGGTGGTCAGCTCCTATATGGGCATGACCGGTGCGTATTCCCCAACGAATGATCTAAACACGTTCTTAGCGTGGGGCCTCGTGGTTTTTGTCCTCATCACGTACCATAAGATCAAGGCAAACGGGATTGGCGGATATCTCAAAGGCTTCACAGAGCCGATCGTTGTTATGACACCGATGAATATCATCAGTGAAATTGCAACGCCGGTATCGATGTCGCTGCGTCATTTTGCGAACATTGTATCCGGCTACGTTATTGGACTGCTGCTGTATGCAGCATTGGCAGCAGTAAGCCAGCTGCTGCTGTTCTGGCTTCCGGGCTCACTGGCTTCGATCCCGATCCTTCAGATCGGCATCCCGGCGGTACTCAACGTATACTTTACGATATTCTCCGGCGCGGTCCAGCCGTATATTTTCTGTATGCTGACGATGCAGTTTGTCGGACAGGCTGCTGCTACGGAGTAAGCAAAACACCATTGTTTTCCTTTGCTTTTGCGGCGAAAAGCATCAGGAGAGAGCGAAACGCCGCATCACAGCAATCAAAATTAAATTTTTTCAACATTCAGAACTTTTCAGGAGGAATTTATTATGGAAAGAGCAATCGTACTTGCAGGATCTGCAATCGGCGCTGGCCTGGCAATGATCGCCGGCATCGGCCCTGGTATTGGTGAAGGCTACGCTGCCGGCAAGGCATGTGAAGCAATCGGACGTCAGCCAGAGTCGCAGGGCAAGGTTACCTCTACCCTGATCCTTGGCTGTGCACTGGCAGAGACCACCGGTCTGTATGGCTTCGTCGTTGCACTGATCCTTATGTTCGTTAATCCTTTCATCGGCAAGCTCTAATATGCCGGGCTTCCCGCGGCAAAATACGGCGGGGAGAGATTTTTTAAGAAAGGAGAACGAATTTGGGTACATTAGATTTAGTTTCCATTGTCCCGTGGGAAATTATCACGCAGCTGATTAACCTTCTGCTGCTGTTCCTGCTGCTCAAACACTTTCTTTTCAAGCCCGTACAGAATATCCTGAACGCAAGACAGGCTGCCATCGATAAGAGCTATGCTGACGCGGATTCCGCGCTGAACAAGGCCGAGGAGCTGCGCGATGAATATGAGAAGCGCATTTCGGACGCCAAGGCGGAGGCAAGCGACATCGTCAAGTCTGCGACCCGCAAGGCGCAGGCGAACGGCGAGGAGATCATCCGCGACGCACAGGCACAGGCAGCGCATCTGCTGGAAAAGGCAGACATGCAGATCGAGCAGGAAAAGAAGAAGGCCATGAACGAACTCAAGGACGAGATCTCCGGCATCGCCGTCGACATTGCGTCCAAGGTTGTTGAGCGCGAGATCGACGAAAAGGATCATGAAGCGCTGATCTCCGAATTTATCAAGGGTGTAGGTGAGGCTTCATGACAGAGGTTGCAAAGGCATACGGCAAAACGCTGTACGAGCTTGCAGTCGAATGCGAAAGCGTAGAGCAGATGCTCGACGAAATCACAACCCTTCGGCAGGCTTTCGAGGAGAACCCGCAGTTTTTGACGCTGATGAGCACGCCAAACCTCACGAAAGAGGAGCGTGTGGGCATCATCGACGAGACCTTTGGCGGGAAGCTCCATATTTATCTGCTTAATTTTCTCAAGGTTCTTGTGGAAAACGGCGCGTCTCATGAATTTATGGACGCAGCCAAGCAGTTCCGCAGGGAATATAACTGGGAAAACGGGATTGAAACCGTAACGGTGGTATCCGCCGTTGCGCTCGGCGCCGCGCAGGAGTCCGAGCTTACGGACAAGCTCAGTAAGCTGACCGGCAAGACCATCCATCTGGAAAAGAAGGTCGATCCGTCAGTCATGGGCGGCATCCGTTTGCAGATGGACGGGCTCCAGATGGACGGCACCGTGAAGAATAAACTGGATGCGATCCGCAGCCGGCTGCTGCGCACACTCGCATAAAGTAGAAAGTTGGTGAGACTATGCAGTTACGTCCTGAAGAAATCAGCAGTGTCATTAAGGCACAGATTAAGAATTATGATACAAAGATCGAGCAGAGCGAAACCGGTACGATCATTCTGGTCGGCGACGGTATCGCCCGTGCAAACGGTCTGGATAAAGTAATGGCAAACGAACTGGTTGAGTTTGCCAACGGCGAATACGGCATGGCCATGAACCTGGAGGAAAATTCGGTATCCATCGTTATGCTGGGTTCCGACAAAGGGGTTCGTGAAGGCGATATCGTAAAGCGCACCGGCAAGGTCGTATCCGTGCCGGTCGGCGAATCGCTGCTTGGTCGTGTTGTAAACGCACTGGGTCAGCCAGTGGACGGCAAGGGCCCGATTGAGGCTACCGAGACACGCCCGATCGAATCTCCGGCACCGGGTATCATCGAGCGCCAGCCGGTAAACGTACCGCTGCAGACCGGTATCAAGGCAATCGACTCCATGATCCCGATCGGACGCGGTCAGCGTGAGCTGATCATCGGCGACCGCCAGACAGGTAAGACCACGCTGGCGACCGATACCATTATCAACCAGAGAGGCAAAGATGTGATCTGCATCTATGTCGCAATTGGCCAGAAGAACTCTACCGTAGCGACGCTGGTAGAGGACCTGAGCAAGGCTGGCGCAATGGATTACACCATTGTCGTCACTGCAACTGCTTCGGAGCTGTCTCCGCTGCAGTATATCGCGCCGTATTCCGGCTGCGCTATGGGCGAATATTTCATGAATAAGGGCAAGGACGTTCTGGTTATATACGATGACCTGAGCAAGCACGCGGTAGCTTACCGTGCACTTTCTCTGTTGATCCGCAGACCGCCAGGACGTGAGGCTTATCCGGGCGACGTATTCTATCTGCATTCCAGACTGCTGGAACGAGCAGCACGTCTGAACGACGAGCATGGCGGCGGCTCGCTGACTGCGCTGCCGATCATTGAGACACAGGCAGGCGACGTTTCCGCTTACATTCCGACCAACGTAATTTCCATTACCGACGGTCAGATCTTCCTGGAGACAGAGCTGTTCCACTCCGGCATCATGCCGGCGGTAAACCCGGGTATCTCGGTCAGCCGTGTCGGCGGCAATGCGCAGATTAAGGCAATGAAGAAGGTTTCCGGTACCCTGAAGCTGGCATACTCCCAGTACCGCGAGCTGCAGTCGTTCGCGCAGTTCGGCTCTGACCTGGATGAGGACACCAAGCGCCGTCTGGCACAGGGCGCCCGCATCGTGGAGGTGCTCAAGCAGAACCGCACCGCGCCGATCGAGGTCGAAAACCAGGTTGCGATCATCTATGCAGTTACCAACAACATGCTGGACGACGTTGCAGTTGAGGATATCCTTGACTTCGAGAAGGAGCTGTACGAATATCTGCGCTCCCATATGGAGATCATGGCAGAGGTACGCGACACCGGCAACATGGGCGATGATACCACCGCCAAGCTGATCGAGGCAATCAATACGGTCAAGACCGCCTTTCTGAAGACCAGATAAGGGGGCTGAGACATGGGAGCCTCTATGAAGGAAATCAAGCTCCGCATCAAGAGCGTGCAGAGCACCCGGCAGATCACCAAGGCCATGGAGCTGGTCGCATCGTCCAAGGTGCGACGCGCCAGAGAGCGCATTGAGCGTACAGAGCCGTATTTCAACATCCTGTACGATACAATGAGCCAGATCGCCTATGGCAAGCGTGACTTCACCTCGCCGTTCGTAGAGCCGCGGGAGGAAGTACAGAAGGTCTGCTATGTTATCATCGCGGGTGACAGAGGCCTCGCCGGTGGATATAACAGCAATATCATGAAGCTGGTTGAAAACCATATGAAGGAGCATGGCCATGCGGTGTGCGCGGTCCCGGTGGGCAAAAAGGCCGCCGAGTTCTGCCAGCGCAAGGAAATTGAGGTCCTGACAGGCGAGTACAACCTCGTTGAGAACGTCACCATCGGCAATTGCTTTGAGGCGGCGCATATGCTGAAGGATGCGTTCCGCGCGGGAGCCTTTGATGAGCTGTATGTCATCTACACGAACTTTGTTTCCATGATGACGCAGCACGCCACGGCAATGCAGGTGCTGCCGGTTCCATATGAAAAGGAAGCGGCAAAGGACGACCTGAAGAGCCTGGTCCTGTATGAACCCAGCCCGGAAGCTGTCTTTAATGCAGTTGTTCCGGAATATATTTCCGGTATTTTCTACGGCGCACTCTGCCAGTCGTACGCTTCTGAGCAGGCGGCACGCCGCACCGCGATGGACGCGGCGAGCAAGAACGCTGACGACATGATCGAAGATCTCAGCCTGAAGTACAACCGTGCGCGTCAGGGTGCGATCACGCAGGAAATTACCGAAATTGTAGCCGGCGCGGAAAATTGATGCGCCCGGCTGCAGCACAGAAAATAAGAAGGAGAAAATGTGCATGAACGAGCAAAACGTTGGTATCGTGTCACAGGTCATTGGCCCGGTACTTGATGTAAAATTTGCAGATGGACAGCTTCCCAACCTCCTCAATGCACTCGAAGTTGACAACAATGGCGAAACGATCGTTGCCGAGGTCGCACAGCACATCGGCGACAACACCGCACGCTGCATTGCCATGAGCTCGACCGACGGTCTGGTTCGCGGCGCAAAGGCTGTTGACACCCGCGGATCCATCCGCGTTCCGGTAGGCGAGGAAACGCTGGGACGTATGTTCAATCTTCTCGGTCAGCCGATTGACGACGGCGCACCGGTCGAGACTGAGGAAACATGGGAAATCCACCGTCCGGCTCCGACCTTTGAGGAGCAGGAGGGTGCAGTCAATATTCTGGAGACCGGCATCAAGGTCGTCGACCTCATCTGCCCGTACGCAAAGGGCGGTAAGATCGGTCTGTTCGGCGGCGCCGGTGTAGGCAAGACCGTCCTGATCCAGGAGCTGATCAACAATGTCGCAAAGGAACACGGCGGTATTTCCGTATTCTCCGGCGTAGGCGAGCGTACCCGTGAGGGCAACGACCTGTACGGCGAAATGGCGGAGTCCGGCGTATTGAACAAGACTGCACTGGTTTATGGCCAGATGAACGAGCCGCCAGGAGCACGTATGCGTGTCGCTCTGTCCGGCCTGACGATGGCAGAATACTTCCGTGACCGCCAGGGTCAGGACGTGCTGCTGTTTATCGACAACATCTTCCGTTTCACGCAGGCAGGCTCGGAGGTATCCGCGCTGCTCGGACGTATGCCGTCCGCAGTAGGTTACCAGCCGACGCTGGCAACCGAGATGGGCGCACTGCAGGAGAGAATTACATCCACCAAGCGCGGCTCCATCACCTCGGTACAGGCAGTCTATGTCCCGGCGGACGACTTGACGGACCCGGCTCCGGCGACGACCTTTACCCATCTGGACGCGACGACGGTACTTGACCGTGGCATCGCATCGCAGGGTATTTATCCGGCAGTTGACCCGCTGGAGTCTACCAGCCGTATTCTGACACCGGAAATTCTGGGTCAGGAGCATTACGATGTTGCACGCCAGGTACAGCAGATTCTGCAGCGCTACAAGGAACTGCAGGATATCATCGCAATCATGGGTATGGACGAGCTGTCTGAGGAAGACAAGCTGACAGTAGCGCGTGCGCGTAAGATTCAGCGTTTCTTGTCCCAGCCGTTTACCGTAGGCGAGCAGTTTACCGGTATCAAGGGCAAGTATGTCCCGCTGAAGGAGACAATCCGTGGCTTCAAGGAGATCATCGAGGGTAAACACGACGATCTGCCGGAGTCCGCATTCCTGTTTGTCGGTACCATTGAGGAGGCCGTTGAAAAAGCCAAGAAGGGGGAATAACGCATGAGTGTATTCCATCTGAAGATCGTTACGGCTGATGGCGAATTTTTTGACGGTGAGGCAGAGCGCATCCTCGTGCGCACGATCGACGGCGACGTGTGCATCCTTGCGCACCACACCCCGTATCTGACTGCACTGGGCATGGGCGAATGCCGTGTGACCGGCAGCAATGGCGAGACACGCCGCGCTGCCTGCATCGGCGGTATGCTGTCCGTCATGAACAACGAGGTGAATCTGGTAGCAACCACGTTTGAATGGGCGGAGGACATTGATGTCAGCCGCGCTGAGCGTGCGCGCCAGCGTGCGGAGGAGCTGATGCGGCAGCACCTCGATGCACGCGACCAGGAGATGGCACAGGCCAGACTCAAGCGTGCGCTGACCCGAATCAAGGTCGGAAAATAATAACAGAATCGGAAGTCCGGTCGGTATTTTTGCGAATACCGGCCGGATTTTTCATGTTTTTTTGCAGGAAAGGGCAGTAAAACCGTGACAGGTGACGTATAGCATGGTATAATGACCATGAGAAATTATGAATGTACGGGTCATTGAAAAAGGGAAAAAACAGGAGGAAAATTATGTATTGCAATAAATGCGGCG
Source organism: Eubacteriales bacterium (assembly GCA_030540435.1). Lineage (GTDB taxonomy): Bacteria > Bacillota > Clostridia > Oscillospirales > Butyricicoccaceae > Butyricicoccus_A. The sequence continues at coordinate 53,153 of JAUNWG010000005.1, read as the reverse complement.
CATATATGCCGGATGATGCAGGGTTCTGCCCATCCTGCGGCGCGCGCGTGCAGGGGCAGGTACAGCAGGTGCCGGTACAGACAGCGCCAGCACGCGGGAAAAATTCCGTTTTGATCGCAGCGATCGCTGCAGTTGCAGTCGTGCTGGTCGTATGTATTGTCTGCTTCACCGTATTCATGTCGAGATCGCCGTCGGATTCCCAGCTGGAAGCGCAGCAGGCTGCCACGCAGCAGACGGCGCAGGATATGCAGACGGATGCTTCTGCTGCACAGCAGGATACCCAGTCATCCTCCAATACGGCGACTGATAAAAAGGATGAACAGGATGAGGACGACACGTCGGATGACGGGGCAACGACGACGGTGACAAATAATTACTATTATTACGGCAGCGGCGCTGTGCGCGACAATGAGTATTATACCCGATCTGCAAGCTCCGGCTATCTGTGGCCGACTGACAGCCAGTATATTTCCAGTTCCGACCTGAGCGGTCTGAGCAAGGACACCGTACAGGCGATCCGCAATGAAATTTATGCGCGGCACGGCTATGCATTTACGACAACGCGCTGGCAGAATTATTTTGCCTCCAAGACATGGTATCATCGCGACAGCTCGTGCACGGAGAGCACGGTCAATGCGCGGCTGTCCTCGCTGGAGCGTGCGAACATCGACACCATCGTTTCGTACGAGGAGAGCATGGGATGGCGCTGAAACAGCTGATCGCAGGCAGTTTTGCACTGATATGTATGTTATGCGGCTGCGGTAGCGGGATAGCGCTCCCGGACAGCGGATCGGCGCAGCCGGTGCAGGCTGTCGGTTCCGGTGATACCGGCAGCGCGGACACGGAACTGGTAGACCCGCCGCTGGAGGAGTCCGTGACGCAGGCGGAAGACGCAGAGCTGCAGCTGTCCGGCTTGGTGATCTGCCTCGACCCGGGGCATGGCATTACCGCAGAGACGGCGCAGGAGCGCGTTTCTCCGCTGTCGGAGGAGACAAAGGCGGCGTATGTAAGCGGCGCGTCGGGCAGCAACCAGTCCGAGCAGGAGGTCAATCTTGCGGTGGCGGAACTGACGCGGGCGCGGCTGGAACAGCTGGGCGCACAGGTCGTTATGACACGGCAGACGGAGGAAGCGACGATCAGCAACATCGAACGGGCTGAGATCGCAAACCATGCCGGTGCAGACCTGTGTATCCGTATTCATGCGGACGGCGCGGACGATCCATCCGCATCCGGCATGTCGATGCAGGTGCCGGCAGGCAGTCTGCTGGGAACACCGGAGATTGAAGCGCCCAGCGCACAGGCGGCAGAGATCATCCTGCAGGCTGTGACAGAGTCCACCGGCGCACGCAGCCGCGGTCTGGCACAGCGCAGCGACCTGACTGGCTTTAACTGGTCAGAGGTGCCGTGCATCCTACTGGAAATGGGCTTTTTGAGCAATCCACAGGAGGATGCGCTGTTGGAAACGGAGGATTACCGGCAGAAGATCGCCGATGGCATCGCGGAAGGCGTATGCCGCTGGGCAGATCGTATCAGATAAACATAAAGAAGGTTGATAAAGATATGGATATCAATAATGCGATTCAAATAGCAGGGAAGACGGCGCTGTCCATGTACAGTGCGATGCCGGTCAAGATCGCACTGCTGGTGGTAGCACTGCTGTTCTGCTTTGCAGGCTTTAAGCTGCTGCGCGGTGTCACCGCCCTGCTGGGCGTGGTACTCGGCGTGGCATGCGGCACTTGCATTCCCAGCCTGTTTAGCTCGTCCATGACACCGTTTATGGAGATGGTGCTGATAATACTGGCGATGGTCGTGCTCGGCATTGTCTGCGGCATCATTTGCTTCAAATTTTACCAGTTGGGCGTATTTCTGGTATTTGCTGTCGTTGGCATCAGCGTTGTGTATATACCCGCGCTGTTTGTGGCAGAACACTCGATGGCGGCGTTCTGGGTCATTCTGGCAGTGGGCGCACTGCTGTTCGGTGCGACCAGCGTGTTGTTCCTGCGTCCGGTCAGCATTTTTGTGACCAGCTGCTTTGGCTTTGTGGCAGCGTTTCCGATCATGGAGCTGTTGAAAGGGCAGATTGGCGAACAACCAGTGTGGATGACGATTGTGCTGGGCGCAGTGCTGTTTGTACTCGGCTTCGTGGTACAGCTGCTCACCAACCGCAAGGCGGATGCGCATCCGTTTGGCGGGGAAGAGGATGCCGAAGAAGACGAAGAGGCAGAGGCAGCTGTACCGCCGCAGGCACAGCCGGATGAAATAGACGAAGTGAGCGATTCCACGCAGGTGCTGGATATGAGTGCACTGCCGCAGGAGGAGCCAGATGAGATCGACAGCATTTCCGATCTGATCGCGGCGCGCATTGGCTTGACGGAACCGGAGACGCGCCCGCTGACATCAGCTGATGTGCAGCAAATGACCCAATTGATGGAGGAGCCGGCAACACAGCCGCTGGTGCAGCAGACAGAGGAACTGGAACAACCGGAGCAGCAAGAGGAACCGGAAGAAGCACCACAGGAGCCTGCGGAACCGGAATCTGATGAACAGGTTGAACCGGAGACAGATACTGCGCCAGAGCAGGAAACCACTGCGGATGAAGAGCAACCGCAGGCGCCGAACGCATCGGAAGAACAGACAGAACAAATACCGGAGCCGGTGGATCCGGTGACACGTCTGTTGGATGCCATGCGCCCACAGGCAAAGATCTCCACGGTGCCGGAAGTAGAAGAAACAGAGCCGGAGCGTGAACCGACAGCAGCGTTTCCGGAGGAGAAAACCGAGCTGGACAACGAGCCGACGATCGGGTTTGACTTTACAGCGTCCGCTGAGGAGAACAACGAGCCGACACAGGTTTTTGAACCAGTAGAGCCTGCCGAGGTAGACAATGAGCCGACGCAGGTTTTGGAAGCGACGGAATTAGATGAGTTGGGCAACGAGCCGACACAGCTGCTGGAGGAAACAGAAGTATCCGAGCCGGAAGAGACGCCGGTCATGCCTGTAGAACGACCACAGGAGCCGGAGGAGCAGCTGACACAGGCTCTGGAAAAAGAAGATCCGACCGAACTGGGCAACGAGCCGACACAGCTGCTGGATGAAGTAGCAGCGTCTGAACTGACGGAACAAGCGCCGGTTATCCCCGACGAACAGCCGGAGGAATTGGAGGAGCTGCCGCTGCAGCCGAAGAAACGCGGAAATCCGCTGCGTATCCTGCCCGCGCTGCTGCTGGCTGCGGGGGCGCTGGTGGTTGCAACCGTCGGGTTCCAGTATGTCGAGATCGTGCTTGCACTGGGCTTTATCTGTTATTTGCTCAAATGGTACCGCACCGCAGCATTTGCCTGCGCGATCCTGTGTGTGCGCCGTGCAGTGGATGCAGTTATGCTGTATACACAGAGCAGCGGGCTGGTGCTGGGGCTGAACCATACGACATTGGAGCTTGCGCTGGATGGCGTTTCCTGCCTTGTACTGCTGCTGCTGACCTTCATCGCGGTACATAGCTACACCAAGGCGCGTCAAGCGGATGAAAATGAAGAATAACAAAGGAAAGAAGCTGCTCGGAATGGGCAGCTTCTTTTGATGAAACATATGGAAAAAAGAAACGAGACGGTTCACCCAACCGTCTCGTTTCCCTCTCTTCTCTGTATGGCAATTATTATTCACGTCTCCTGTAATGAGACGGGCCTCGCAACATCTGTACAAAAAGTACAGTCATTAATATAACACACAGATCATGAAAAGAGTAGTGGCAATATTTCCAAAATAGAACCATTTTTTTTGTGCAAAAAGATTGAAAGCTCGTTGAATTTCCCAAAATATGCGAAAAAAAGAACTTTTTTGACTGAAATATGAGCGGGTCAAAGGCAGCTGCATGAAAAAATCAGCGCAGGGCAGACAGACTTTCTTCTTCCCGCGGGAAAAATGTGCTATACTGGACGGGCAGGTTTTTGATAGATTACAAATATATCCCAGGAGGGGAGCGAATGGATAGCTTTCTTTTCAGTTTGAATGCCACAGCGCCGGTTTTTCTGGTCATGGTGCTGGGCTATATCCTCAAACAGATCGGCATGTTCACCGAACAGTTTTGTTCGGTCGCAGACCGGTATGTGTTCAAGGTTGCGCTGCCGGTGCTGCTGTTCCGTGACATTGCGCAGACGAATTTATATGCGGACTTCGATCCGGCTTTTGTGGGCTATTGCGCAGGCGTCACCTGCGTGATGTTCCTCGGCGTGTGGTTTTTGACCGCGCGGCTCATGCGGGATAAGCGCATGGTCGGTGCGTTTGCACAGGGTGCTGTGCGCAGCAGCGCGGCGGTGCTTGGCATCGCCTTTGTCGAGAATATCTATGGCAGCGCAGGGCTTGCGCCACTGATGATCGTCTCCGCGGTCCCGCTGTTCAATATCTTTTCTGTCGTTATCCTGACGTTTTCGGCGGACGGCGGCGCGCAGGGGAACGGTGCGGTCAAACGGGCGTGTATCAATGTATTGAAAAACCCGATTATTTTGGGCATCCTTGCGGGGCTGCCGTTTTCCATGCTGCGCATTGAGATCCCGACGATCCCACTCAAGGTCGTCGACAGCGTGGCTTCCATGGCAACGCCGCTGGCACTGCTGGTTGTCGGCGCAGGCTTTGAAGGGGCAAAGGCGCTGGCGAAGCTCCGTCCAACGATCGCGGCCTCGGCAATCAAGCTGGTGGCGCTGCCGGCAGCATTCCTGCCGTTGGCGGTGCGTTGCGGCTTCTCCGGCGCGGAGATGGTAGCCATCCTCGTCATGCTTGGTTCCCCGACGACGGTGACCTCTTATATCATGGCAAAAAATATGAACAATGACAGTGCGCTCGCCTCCAGTATCGTTGTTCTGACCACGCTGGTGTCGGCGATTACGTTGACCGGATGGATATTCCTTCTGCGCGTTTTTCAGCTGATTTAGAACAGATTTGATGATATTTGTCTGATATTTCCTTGACAGCGTATAGGGATGATGGGATAATATAGTAAACGGGCATAAACAACAGAGCAGCGTCAGGGGAAATAGACTGGCGCTGGCAGAGGAATGTGAAGGAGCAAAAAGATGAAGGGATTGATTCTGGCAGCAGGCAAGGGAACCCGGCTATATCCGATGACAAAGCCGGTATGCAAGCCGTTGCTGCCGGTCTATGATAAACCGTTGATCTATTATCCACTTTCTGTCTTAATTCAAGCAGGTATTACTGATGTAATGGTTATTATTCCGGATGGAGAGGAAGAAACATTTGAACGCCTGCTAGGAGACGGCAGTATGTGGGGGGTTCATATTTCATACGCTGTACAAAAGGTGCCGCGTGGTATTGCAGATGCATTTCTGGTAGCGGAGGACTTCATCAAGGGCGAGTCCGTGTGTCTGATCCTTGGTGATAATATTTTTTATGATGAAACAAAAAAATATCAGTATATGCAGGCAGCAGATGATAACGATGGTGCGACAGTGTTTGGCTATTATGTGGATGACCCGCGTGCATTTGGCGTAGTGGAGTTCGATGAAAATGGCAATGCCATCAGCATTGAGGAAAAACCACGGTTTCCAAAATCAAATTATATTATCCCTGGGTTGTATTTTTATAATTCGGATGTACTGGAGATTGCAAAAAATCTCAAGCCGTCTGCGCGCGGCGAGTTGGAGATCACGGATGTCAATCTGGAATATCTGCGCCGCGGCAAGCTGAAGGTCTTGCCGCTGAGTGACAGCTTTGTATGGCTGGATGCTGGTACAGCAGACAACCTGCTGAATGCAGCAAATTGCGTGCGTGAGGTGCAGGAACGCACCGGGCGGTATATTGCGTGCCCGGAGGAGGCTGCCCTTGCGAAGAATCTGGTGACACAGGAGCAGGTGCATCAGGCGGGCAGGCAGCTGAATCAGACGCTGTATGGACAGTATCTGCAATGCCTGTAACACAACATTGATTGAAAAAACAGCCCTCCCGGTCGCAGCAGACAGAGAGGGCTTTGTGTTGGAAAAGAGGACAGTATGGAAACAACAACAGTTTATTTTATCCGTCACGGCACAACGGACAACAACATCGGCGGACGGTTTCAGGGGACATCAGACATCCCGCTGGGGGACACCGGCTTGAAGCAGGCGGCGTGCCTGGGGGAGCGGTTTGCACATATCCCGCTGGACGCCGTGTATTCCAGCCCGCTGGCGCGGGCGCGGCAGACAGCGGAGGGCGTCTGTGCCCATCTGGACATCCAGCCGGTCCTGTGCCCGGAGCTGCGGGAGATTGACGGCGGCCTGCTGGAAGGGCGCACCAACGATGAAAATACACGCGATTACCCGGAAGTCATGTATGCCTTCCGAAATGACCCGGCGCATTTCTGCCCGCCGCAGGGGGAAAGCGCGCGGCAGGTGCATGAACGGGTGACGGCAGAGGTACAGCGTCTGGTGCGGGAGAACGCGGGAAAAACCATCGCCATCGTTTCCCATGGCTATGCGCTGCTGTGCAGCCTTGGGTGCCTGGATACGCCGTTTGAAAAATTACAGTCAAAAATCCTGGCAAACGCTTCGGTCAGCTGCGTGCGCTTTGCGGCGGACGGCAGCCATACGGTCGTTTTTTATAACGACCAGTCGCATCTGCCGGAGGACTGCCGGTATCACTCCCCGTTCTGGCAGGAGCCGGAGGAAAACCAGAAAACCATCGGCTGCGCGCCGGATTCAACATTTTAAATAAAAAAACAGCCGCTTTCTCCAAAAATATGGAGGAAGCGACATGGGTTTGCTGTCATCCGTCATCTTGACAAAATAGTAATAAAATACTATAATAAAATAGTTTCCATGTAGGTACATGGAAACATCATTCAAGTACATTCTAGCATCTTTTTAGACGGGATGCAAGGAACAGCAAGAAGATAATCACTACGCAGCCACGCGTATCAAATACTTGAGAAACGGAGTGATGGGTACAATATGGCAAATGAAGCAACGATCAATGGTGTTCATGTCCATGATGTGCAGTATGGACGCACGACCCGAAAGAGCTTTGCCAGAATTCCAGAAATTCTGGAAATGCCGAACCTCATCGAGGTTCAGAAGAAATCCTACCAGTGGTTCCTGACAGACGGTCTGCGCGAGGTCTTTGAGGACGTTGCGTCGATCAGCGACTACACCGGCAACCTTGAGCTGTCGTTCATCGACTACAAGCTGGACGATGAGCCGAAGTACAGCGTGGAGGAGTGCAAGGCACGTGATGCAACATATGCCTGCCCGCTCCGTGTGCGTATGCGCCTGCGCTATAAGGAGACCGGCGAGATCAAGGAGCAGGAGCTGTTCATGGGCGATTTCCCGCGCATGACGGATTCCGGCACGTTCATCATCAACGGTGCGGAGCGTGTTATCGTATCCCAGATCGTCCGTTCCCCAGGCGTGTATTATGGCATGACGCTGGACAAGACAGACAAGCCGCTGCTGTCCGCTACCGTCATCCCATACCGCGGCGCATGGCTGGAGTATGAGACGGACAGCAATGATGTATTCTATGTCCGCATCGATAAAAACAGAAAGATTCCGATCACCTCCTTTATCCGCGCAATCGGCGTTGAGACGGATGCTGCGATCATTGAGATGTTCGGTGAAGACGAGCGCATTCTGGCGACCCTCGACAAGGATCCGTCCAAGACGGTCGAGGAAGCGCTCATTGAGATCTATAAAAAGCTCCGCCCGGGCGAGCCGCCGACGGTTGATTCCGCCCGCAGCCTGCTCAATGCGCTGTTCTTTGATACCCGCCGCTATGATATCTCCCCGGTCGGTCGGTATAAGTACAACAAGAAGCTGAATATTGCACGCCGTCTGGTTGGCCATAAGGCATGCGAGACGATCACAGACCCGATGACCGGCGAGGTGCTCGTTGAGGAGGGCACCGTATTTACCCGTGAGCTGGCAAATGAGGTTGCACGCCGCGGTGTACACGGCACCATCATTGAGGACAGCGAAGGCACACCGGTCAAGGTATTCGGCAACGGCATGGTCGACATGAAGGACTTTGTTTCGTTTGACCCGCTGGAAAAGTGCGGCATCAAGGAAAAGGTTCGTTTTGTTGTGCTGAAGGAGCTGCTGGAGACTGCACAGGCAGAGGGCCGCAGCGAAAGCGAGCTGATCGACGACATCAAGGCGGCAAAGGACGATCTCGTACCGAAGCACATCATCGTCGACGATATGCTGGCTTCCATCTGCTATCTGATCGGCCTTGCCCACGGCATCGGCACCACCGATGATATCGACCATCTGGGCAACCGCCGCCTGCGCTGTGTTGGTGAGCTGCTGCAGAACCAGTTCCGCATCGGCTTCTCCCGCATGGAGCGCGTTATCCGTGAGCGCATGACCATTCAGGATCTGGATATCGTTACCCCGCAGTCGCTGATCAACATCCGTCCGGTAACCGCGGCGATCAAGGAATTCTTTGGGTCCTCCCCGCTGTCGCAGTTCATGGACCAGACCAACCCGCTGGCGGAGTTGACGCATAAGCGCCGTATGTCCGCACTTGGTCCTGGCGGTCTGTCGCGTGACCGCGCATCCTTCGAGGTTCGAGACGTACACTACAGCCACTATGGTCGTATGTGCCCGATCGAGACGCCGGAAGGTCCGAACATCGGTCTGATCTCTTATCTTGCAACCTATGCGCGCATCAATGATTTTGGCTTTATCGAAGCGCCGTACCGTGTCATCGATAAGGAGACCGGACGTGTTACCGATGAAGTACAGTATATGACGGCGGATATTGAGGACGAGTACACGGTCTGCCAGGCTTACGAGCCGCTGGATGAGGATGGCCGTCTTGCAAATCCGCGTATCACCTGCCGCTGCCGTGAAGAGATTGTCGAGGTAGACCGTCAGGATGTCGACCTGATGGACGTATCCCCGCGTATGATGGTTTCCGTCGCAACGGCGATGATCCCGTTCCTTGACCACGACGACGCAAACCGCGCACTGATGGGCGCGAACATGCAGCGTCAGGCAGTGCCGCTGCTCAAGACCGAGTCTCCGGCTGTCGGTACCGGTATGGAATATAAGGCGTGTGTTGACTCCGGTATCGTTCCGCTGGCAGAAGGCGACGGCACGGTAACGCGCGTTACTGCACGCGAGGTCGTTGTCAACTATGACACGATGGGAGAAAAGTCCTATCATCTGACCAAGTTCCTGCGTTCCAACCAGTCCACCTGTATTGACCAGCGCCCGATCGTCAATCTGGGCGAGCGCGTCAAGAAGGGCGACGTACTGGCGGACGGCCCGTCCACCTGCAACGGTGAGGTCGCACTGGGTAAGAATGCCCTCATCGGCTTCATGACCTGGGAAGGCTATAACTACGAGGACGCGGTTCTGCTGAACGAGAGACTGGTCCGCGATGACGTTTACACCTCTATCCACATTGAAGAATACGAATCCGAATCCCGCGACACCAAGCTGGGACCGGAGGAAATTACCCGTGATATCCCGAATGTCGGCGAGGACGCACTGCGCGATCTGGACGAGCGCGGCATTATCCGTGTCGGCGCTGAGATCCACTCCGGCGACATTCTGGTCGGCAAGGTCACCCCGAAGGGCGAGACTGAGCTGACAGCTGAGGAGCGCCTGCTGCGCGCAATCTTCGGCGAAAAGGCGCGCGAGGTGCGCGATACCTCGCTGCGCGCACCGCATGGTGAAGCCGGCATTGTTGTCGACGTCAAGGTATTTACCCGCGAGAACGGCGACGACATGTCCCCGGGCGTCAACATGACCGTCCGCGTTTATATCGCACAGAAGAGAAAGATTTCCGTCGGCGACAAGATGGCAGGCCGACACGGCAACAAGGGTGTCGTATCCCGTATCCTGCCGCAGGAGGATATGCCGTTCCTGGAGGACGGTACACCGCTGGATATCGTCCTGAACCCGCTGGGCGTGCCGTCCCGAATGAACATCGGTCAGGTGCTTGAGGTGCATCTGGGCTATGCCGCTATGAGCATGGGCTGGAAGATCGCAACGCCGGTATTTGACGGCGCAAGCGAGCAGGACATCGCAGATGCACTGAAGGCTGCGGGCAAGAACCCGAACGGCAAGTCTGTCCTGTATGACGGACGTACCGGTGAGAAATTTGACAACGAAGTCACCGTTGGCTATATGTATTACCTCAAGCTGCATCATCTGGTCGATGATAAGATCCATGCACGTTCTACCGGCCCGTACTCGCTGGTAACCCAGCAGCCGCTGGGCGGCAAGGCACAGTTCGGCGGACAGCGTTTCGGCGAGATGGAAGTCTGGGCCCTCGAGGCATATGGTGCAGCATATACGCTGCAGGAGATCCTGACCGTCAAGTCGGATGATATCGTAGGCCGTGTCAAGACCTATGAGGCGATCGTCAAGGGCCACAACATCCCGCAGCCGGGCGTGCCGGAATCGTTCAAGGTTCTGGTCAAGGAGCTGCAGTCGCTGTGCCTGGATATCCGTGTACTGGACGAGGCCGGCGAGGAGATCATCCTGTCGGACGACGAAGACGATGCTGCATCCAACTACGAGCAGCATGAGCGTGCTACAGCAAGCGATTCCGAGTTTGAAGCAGCAGGCTATGGCGTTTCGGACGTAGAGGACGGCGACCATCCGCTGATGGACGACGAACTCTCCGTATCTGACGATATGTCGGATGATCTGTTCGATGACGGCAGCGATGATTACAGCGAGACGGAGGAGTAAGCATGGGATATAATACGTTTAATGCAATCAAGATCGGCCTTGCTTCGCCGGAGCTCATCCGCGAATGGTCTTACGGCGAGGTCAAGAAGCCGGAAACCATCAATTACCGCACCCTGAAGCCAGAGCGCGATGGTCTGTTCTGCGAGCGTATTTTTGGACCGCAGAAGGACTGGGAATGCCATTGCGGACGTTATAAGAAGGTCCGCTATAAGGGCAAGATCTGTGAGCGCTGCGGCGTTGAGGTCACAAAATCCAAGGTACGCCGTGAGCGTATGGGCCATATCGAATTGGCTGCTCCGGTTTCCCATATCTGGTATTTCAAAGGCATCCCGTCCCGCATGGGCCTGATCCTTGACATGTCTCCGCGTCTGTTGGAGAAGGTGCTGTACTTTGCCGCATATATCGTAACCGATCCGGGCGAAGGCACCGGCCTGATCAAAAAACAGATCCTGACCGAGAAGGAATACCGCGACATGCGCGAGAAGTTCGAGGACGATTTCGAGGCTTCCATGGGCGCGGAGGCGATCCAGAAGCTGCTGAAGGAGCTGGATCTGGATCAGCTGAGTGCAGAGCTGAAGGCTGAGCTGCAGAATGCGACCGGTCAGAAGCGCGTGCGCATCATCAAGCGGCTGGAGGTCGTAGAATCCTTCCGCAAGTCCGGCAACCGCCCGGAGTGGATGATTCTGGATGTTGTTCCGGTCATTCCGCCGGAGATTCGACCGATGGTACAGCTGGACGGCGGACGCTTTGCGACCTCTGACCTGAATGACCTGTACCGCCGCGTCATCAACCGAAACAACCGTTTGAAGCGCCTGCTGGAGCTGGGTGCACCGGACATCATCGTTCGCAATGAGAAGCGTATGCTGCAGGAGGCAGTTGACGCGCTCATTGACAACGGCCGCCGCGGCCGTCCGGTCACCGGCCCGAACAACCGTCCGCTCAAGTCGCTGTCCGATATGCTGAAGGGCAAGCAGGGACGTTTCCGTCAGAACCTGCTGGGCAAGCGTGTTGACTATTCCGGTCGTTCGGTTATCGTCGTAGGCCCGGACCTGAAGATTTATCAGTGCGGCCTGCCGAAGGAAATGGCAATCGAGCTGTTTAAGCCGTTTATTATGAAGCGTCTGGTGCAGACCGGCGTCGCTTCCAATATCAAATCCGCAAAGAAGATGGTCGAGCGCGGCAAGCCGGAGGTTTGGGACGCGCTGGAGACTGTCATCAAGGGACATCCGGTCATGCTGAACCGTGCGCCGACGCTGCATCGTCTGGGTATCGAAGCGTTCGAGCCGATCCTGGTAGAAGGCCGTGCGATCAAGCTGCATCCGCTGGTTTGTACCGCGTTTAACGCGGACTTCGACGGCGACCAGATGGCAGTCCATCTGCCGCTGTCCGTTGAGGCGCAGGCAGAGGCGCGCTTGCTGATGCTGTCCGCCAACAACCTGTTGAAGCCGCAGGACGGCAAGCCGGTCACCGTTCCGTCGCAGGATATGGTCCTCGGTTCGTACTATCTGACCATTGACCGCGACACCGAGCCGGGCGCAGGCAAGGTATTCCGCAACAAGGAAGAGGCCCTGATGGCATATGACGAGGGCGTCATCGGCATTCATGCGCCGATCAAGGTGCGCATGAGCAAGGAGATCGACGGCGAGATCGTCACCGGTCTGGTCGATGCGACCGCCGGACGTCTGATCTTCAACGAGAAGATCCCGCAGGATTTGGGCTTTGTTGAGCGTAAGACCAAGCAGGATATGCTCAAGCTGGAGATCATGGAAACCTGCGGCAAGAAGCAGCTGGGCAAGATCGTTGACCGCTGCATCAGCATGCATGGCTTTAATGTAACTGCTGAGGTTCTGGACGCCATCAAGTCCATGGGCTACAAGTATTCGACCAAGGGTGCGCTGACCGTATCCTTCTCGGATATCGCGGTTCCGGAGCAGAAGCAGGAGTTGATCACCGCTTCCGAAAAGAAGGTTGCTGCGATCGACAGAAAGTACAGACGCGGCTTTATTACCGATAATGAACGCTATCGTCTGGTTGTCCGCGAATGGGAGGACACGACGAAGATCGTTACCAAGGCGCTGCAGGAGCGCATGGACAACGAGCGTTTTAACCCGATCCACATGATGGCACAGTCTGGTGCGCGTGGTTCTATCAACCAGATCCGTCAGCTGGCAGGTATGCGCGGACTGATGGCAAACGCAGCAGGTAAGACCATCGAGATCCCAATCAAGTCGAACTTCCGTGAGGGCCTGTCCGTATTGGAGTACTTTATCTCCGCTCGAGGCGCACGTAAGGGCTTGGCAGATACCGCACTGCGTACCGCGGACTCCGGTTATCTGACCCGTCGAATGGTTGATGTATCGCAGGATGTTATCATCCATGAGGATGACTGCGGCGCAACCACCGGTATCTGGGTTGAGGATATCATGGAAGGCAACAAGATGGTCGAGCCGTTTGGCGAGCGTCTGGTGGGCCGTTACGCAGTGGATGACATCGTGCATCCGGAGACCGGCGAGATTCTGCAGCGCAAGGAGGACATGATCTCCCAGGCAGATGCAGATCGCATCGTCGCTGCGGGCATCAAGCGCGTACAGATTCGTACCGTACTGCAGTGCCGTGCACGCAAGGGCGTCTGCGCACATTGCTATGGATCTAACCTGGCATTCAACGCACCGTGTGCAATGGGTGAAGCAGTCGGCATTATTGCGGCGCAGTCCATCGGCGAGCCGGGCACGCAGCTGACCATGCGTACGTTCCACTCCGGCGGTATTGCAGGTTCGGATATTACGCAGGGTCTTCCGCGAGTTGAAGAGCTGTTTGAGGCGAGAAAGCCGAAGCGTGTTGCAACGCTGGCAGAGATCGGCGGCGTTGTCACCATCGAGGAAAGCAAGCGTACCACCGTCAAGACGGTAAATGTTGTCAACAGCAAGACTGGCGAGACAAAGAGCTACCAGCTGGCATCTTCCTCCGGCATCCGTGTAGAGGACGGTCAGGAAATCGAGCAGGGTCATCAGCTCAACGAGGGCGCCCTCAATCCGCATGATATCCTGCGCATTCTTGATCCGCGTGCCGTACAGGACTACCTGATCAAGGAAGTCCAGAAGGTTTACCGTGAACAGGGTGTAGATCTGAACGACAAGCACATTGAGGTTATTGTCCGTCAGATGATGCACAAGATCAAGGTAGAGGACGCAGGCGATACTGACCTGCTGCCGGGCGCTATGATGACCATCCTTGAGCTTGAGGATGCAAACAAGGTTGTACAGGAACGCATCGACGCAGGCGAGACAGAGCTGAAGCTCGCTACTTGGTCCCCGGTACTCATGGGTATCACCAAGGCAGCACTGGCAACCGACTCCTTCCTGTCTGCTGCATCCTTCCAGGAGACTACCCGTGTCCTGACTGATGCTGCGATCAAGGGCAAGGTCGATCCGCTGACCGGTCTGAAGGAGAATGTCATCATTGGTAAGCTGATCCCGGCAGGCTCCGGTCTGAAGGAATACCGTGAAGGACATTACGAGGAAATCCACAACCTCGACTAACCCCGTACTTTTCTTTTCCTCAAAAAGAAAAGTAGACAAAAGAAAACCTTTGCTTTGCGCTCCTGCGCGAAGGCAGAGCCGCCGGGCAAACGGGCCCGTCGGCTGACATAACTGAATCTGAGAGAGGCTGTACCAACAGGTATGGCCTCTCTTTTTGTGGAGAAAAGTAGACAAAAGAAAACCTTTGCTTTGCGCTCCGAAGGAGCGCGACCAACCAACAACCCAGCGAAGCGGTTGTTGGTTGGAGAGGAAGAACAAGGGAGTGGGCGGATGTCCGGCATACCTGCCGGACGGAGCTTAACGGACTTTGTTCTGACGAGTTCTGACGACTCTACGTAGCGTCGGTTGTTTCCATAAGAACCTCCGCTTATAATGAGGACATCATAAAGCGAGGAGGAATATATATGAAATTTACCGTATTCAATGGCAGCCCTGCGGCGGCGAACAGCAGCACACAGGTAATTGCCGAAGCATTTCTGCGAGGGGCGCAGCGTGCCGGTGCGGAGACAGAGACGATATTTTTGATCGAGAAGAATATCGCCCACTGCAAGGGCTGCTTTGCCTGCTGGTTTCGGACTCCGGGCAAATGTGTGATGCAGGATGATATGACAGCGCTGCTTGAAAAATATAACACCAGCGATGTCGTCTGTTTTGCCACACCGGTGTATACATGGAATATGACAGCGGCACTCAAAAACTTTGCCGATCGGCTCGTGCCGCTCAAAAGCCCGAAGATCGTCCAGAAACAGGGCGACTTCGATTTGGCAGACAGCAAGCCAAAGACGCAGAAATTTGTGGCTATCTCCAATTGCGGCTTTCCGGGAGACAATAATTTTGAGGTCATGAAAGCCGCATTTGCATGCTGCGCGCCGGTCTTGGAGATCTATCGGAACTGCGGCAAGCTGCTCAGGAGCAAACGGGAGGATGTCCGGTTGGTGGTTGCACAATATCTGGATGCTGTCGAACAGGCAGGTTTTGAACTTGCATCCACAGGATCAGTGACAGCGCAGACAAAACAACGCATGGAAATGCCGCTCATGTCCGTACCGGATTATGTCAAATATCTCGGTATGTAAATAAGAGCGCGTGCGTCTTCGGCATATCTGTGCTATACTGTCAGCAGGAGGTGGATGCGATGCAGTTTTACCCATTGGACTGTGAAACGTGGCCGCGTGCGGCGCATTTCCGCTATTATATGGAAACGGTACGCACACGGTATAATCTCAATTACGATATCGACATTACGGCATTACACCGCCGTGTAAAAGAGAAAAAGCTGCGGTTTTATCCGACTGTGCTGTGGATGATTATGCGCGTCGTCAATAACACGATGGAGCTGCGGATGGCGACGGACGCAGACGGAAATCCGGGCTATTGGGAGTATTGTGTGCCGTCGTATACGATCTTCCATGCCGACGACCATACGTTTTCGGACATCTGGACCGAATGGGATGATGATTTTTACACGTTTTATGCACAGGCTGTGGAAGATATGACGAAGTATGCGGATGTGAAGGGAGTCAAAGCGAAGGACGGCAGGCCAGACGGCTTTGTGTCGCTGTCCATGCTGCCGTGGCTCAGCTTTACAGGACACGGATGTGATACGTACACGGCGCCGCAGATGCTGTTCCCGGTCTTTGTCATGGGCAAGTGGTATGCGCGCGACGGCAGAAAGTATATGCCGGTGTCGCTGTCCATCAATCATGCGGCGGCGGACGGCTGGCATAGTGCAAAAGCGTTTCAGGACATTGCGCAGCTTGCGGAACATCCGGAAAATTGGATGATTTGAGGAATACGATTATGAAAAACAGGCAATACTGGAAATACGGCTGCTTCTCCATAGCAGTGGTGCTGATGCTGTGCTGCGTTCATTTTGCGCGGCTGGACATGCTGCTGCGCCGGTACTGCAAGGATGCGCTGTTCCAGTCCTATCTCGGGCAGTATGGGCTGTATCTGTTGTTCCTGCTGGCGGCGGCATATATGCTGTATGTGCTGTGGCTGTGGCTCACGGAGAAGCCGTCGGGCAGGCAGGCGCTGCGGGCTACGCTCATCGCGGTGTGCATTTATGCCTTTTTTTCGGGGGGCTATCTGCAGTACCACCAGCAGGTGTATGTACAGAGCGATCATCAGGCAAAGTATCAAAAGATGTATGACAAGGGCCTGCTGTATGATCTGCGCGGGCTGTTCAAATAGGGCTGTGCTGCAGGAAAACGCCGCGCTGCCTGCATGGCGGATTTCATGCCGGGAAGCTGCTGAAACAGGGAAAAAATTTTCTGTTTGTGCAAAATTACGTATAAATACCGGCAAAATGGGTATCCTGTTTTATGCTTTGTAAAATCGGAGAAAAAAAGATTGACAGGAGGAAGTTTATGGAGTAAAATGTGTGAGTATGCAATAAGGAGGTATTTCTATGCTCTCTCAGCTGTCTTCGGCGGCAAAGGTCGTCGGTGTGAAGCAGTCCAAAAAAGTCATACGTGACGGCGGCGCAAAATCTGTATTCATTGCCGCGGACGCAGAGCGTCGGATTACTGAACCTGTCCGTGAGCTGTGCACGGAGCACAGCGTTGAAGTGACAGAGGTTCCTTCCATGAAGGAGCTTGGCGCAGCAGTCGGTATTTCTGTTGGCGCTGCTGTCGTTACAGTTACTGCTTGATTTTAACGGGACAAACTTTCCCGCTGAAATAAATCTATTTAATCTTTTGAAGGAGGTGCAAGTTAAATGCCAACCTTTAACCAGCTCGTTCGCAAGGGCAGACAGGCAGTAGAGTACAAGTCTACCGCTCCGGCTCTCCAGGTAGGTCTGAACTCCCTGAAGAAGAAGGCTACCAGCCAGCCGTCCCCGCAGAAGAGAGGTGTCTGCACAACCGTAAAGACCATGACCCCGAAAAAGCCGAACTCCGCACTGCGTAAGGTCGCTCGTGTAAAGCTGACCAACGGTATGGAAGTTTCCGCTTATATCCCGGGCATCGGCCACAACCTGCAGGAGCACTCCGTCGTTATGGTTCGCGGCGGTCGTGTAAAGGACCTTCCGGGTGTTCGTTACCACATCATCCGCGGTTCTCTGGATACCCAGGGTGTTGCTAACCGCCATCAGGCTCGCTCCAAGTACGGCGCGAAGCGTCCGAAGGCAGGTAAGTAATTTTACTCTGACCCACAAACCCACACTTTACCCGTGCGTTTGACTTGAACACTGTTAGTTCAGCGAAGCAGAAGTAGCTTTGTCCTGAGCGCGTTTGAATAGATTTATTTCAGACTCCTCGGACAGGCGATGACAAAAGCCAGGGGTGGCTTTTGAAGTACCTATGAAATCATTTTTATTGTGAAGGAGGGAAGTATCGTGCCAAGAAGAGGATTTGTTCCCAAGAGAGAAGTTCTTCCGGATCCGCTTTATGGTTCCCAGCTCGTCACCAAGCTGATCAACTCGATCATGCTCGACGGCAAGAAGGGCGTAGCTCAGAAGGTTGTTTACGGTGCTTTTGATATCGTAAAGGAAAAGACTGGTCGCGATCCGTTAGAAGTATTTACCGAGGCAATGGATAATATCATGCCGTCTCTGGAGGTTAAGGCGCGCCGTGTAGGCGGTGCAACCTACCAGGTTCCGATGGAGGTCCGTCCGGAGAGACGTCAGACTCTGGGTCTGCGTTGGATCACCAAGTACTCCCGTGCACGTTCCGAGAGAACGATGGCGCAGAGACTTGCAGGTGAGATCATGGATGCAGTGAACAATCTGGGCGGCGCTGTTAAGAAGCGTGAAGACACCCATAAGATGGCAGAGGCCAACAAGGCATTTGCGCACTACAGATTCTAATCTGATCTTAGGGTAGCTTTACGAAAGGAGATTAACATGGCCAGAGAGTTTACACTGGAAAACACAAGAAATATCGGTATCATGGCGCATATCGACGCCGGCAAGACGACGACTACCGAGCGTATCCTGTATTACACCGGACGTACGCACAAGATCGGTGAGACGCACGAAGGCGCATCCGTCATGGACTGGATGGCACAGGAGAAGGAGCGAGGCATCACCATTACCTCTGCTGCTACCACCTGCCATTGGAAGGGCAACCGTATCAATATCATTGACACCCCGGGCCACGTTGACTTCACAGTAGAGGTTCAGCGTTCCCTGCGTGTACTTGATGGCTCTGTCTGCGTATTCTGCGCAAAGGGCGGCGTTGAGCCGCAGTCTGAGACCGTATGGCATCAGGCAGACGATTATAAGGTTCCGCGTATGGCATTCGTCAACAAGATGGATATCATGGGCGCTAACTTCTATAACGTTGTCCAGATGATGAAGGACCGCCTGAAGTGCGTTCCGGTACCGGTTCAGCTGCCGATCGGCGCAGAGAGCGAGTTTGTCGGCATCATCGATCTGATGACCATGCGTGCAGAGGTTTACTACGATGACCTCGGCAAGGACATCCGCGATGAGGACATCCCGGCAGATATGCTCGAAAAGGCGCAGCAGTACCATGATGAAATGGTAGAGCTCATCACGGAAACCGATGACGACCTGATGATGAAGTACCTTGAGGGTGAGGAGATCACCGTTGAGGAGCTGAAAAAGGCGCTTCGTCAGGCAACCATCGACAACAAGCTGGTTCCGGTACTGTGTGGTACCGCTTACCGCAATAAGGGCGTTCAGATGCTGCTGGATGCTATTATTGATTATATGCCGGCTCCGATCGACATCCCGCCGATCAAGGGCGTTGACCCGGATACCGGCGAAGAGGACGAGCGTCCGTCTGATGACGAGGCTCCGTTCTCCGCACTGGCATTTAAGATCGCTACCGACCCGTTCGTTGGCCGTCTGTCGTTCTTCCGCGTATACTCCGGTACACTGGATGCAGGTACTTCTGTACTCAATGCAACCAAGGATAGACGCGAGAGAATGGGCCGTATCCTGCTGATGCATGCAAACCATCGCGAGGATATCACCAAGGTTTACTCCGGCGATATCGCAGCAGCAGTCGGCTTCAAGAACACCACCACCGGCGATACGCTGTGTGATGAGAAGCATCCGATCATCCTGGAGTCCATGAACTTCCCGGATCCGGTTATCCGTGTTGCGATCGAGCCGAAGACCAAGGCTGGGCAGGAGAAGATGGGTATCGCGCTGGCGAAGCTGGCAGAAGAGGACCCGACCTTCAAGACCTACACCGATGATGAGACCGGTCAGACCATTATCGCCGGCATGGGCGAGCTGCATCTGGAGATCATCGTTGACCGTCTGCTGCGTGAGTTCAAGGTAGAAGCGAATGTCGGCAAGCCGCAGGTAGCTTATAAGGAGACCATCCGCCGTAAGGCAGACGTCGAGTGCAAGTATGCGCGTCAGTCTGGTGGTAAGGGTCAGTATGGTCACGTTAAGATCATTCTTGAGCCGAACGAGCCGGGCGCAGGCTACGAGTTTATCAACAGCGTTGTCGGCGGTGCAATTCCGAAGGAATACATCGAGCCGGTCAATCAGGGTATCCAGGGCGCTATGCAGAATGGTGTACTGGCAGGCTACCCGGTTGTTGACTGCAAGGTTACGCTGTATGATGGTTCTTATCATGAAGTCGACTCTTCTGAAATGGCATTCAAGATCGCCGGTTCTATGGCATTCAAGGAAGCAATGAAGAAGGCAGATCCGGTTCTGACCGAGCCGATCATGCAGGTTGACGTTTCGGTTCCGGAGGAATACATGGGCGACGTTATCGGCGACCTCAATTCCCGCCGTGGCCAGATTCAGGGCATGGAGCCGCGCGGCGCTGTACAGGCAATTTCCGCAGCAGTTCCGCTGTCCGAGATGTTCGGTTACGCTACCGACCTCCGTTCCCGTTCCCAGGGCCGTGGTCAGTATGTCATGCAGCCGAGCCACTATTCTGAAATCCCGAAGAGCATTCAGGAAAAAATTATCGCTACCCGCAATAAGCAGGGCTAATTGCAAAGGTTATACTTGCATTTTTGCAGGGAGTATTATAAAATATAGTCTGTAAATGACTACGTCGTTATTATATGAAGGAGGATACCAACAATGGCAAAGGAAAAGTACGTAAGAGACCTGCCTCATGTTAACATTGGTACGATCGGCCACGTTGACCACGGCAAGACCACCCTTACCGCAGCAATCACCAAGGTTCTGGCTATGCAGGGTCAGGCTGAGGTTCAGAAGTATGATGAGATCGATAAGGCTCCGGAAGAGAAGGAGCGCGGCATCACCATCAACACCGCACACGTAGAGTACAAGACCTCCAAGCGTCACTATGCACACGTTGACTGCCCGGGTCATGCTGACTACGTTAAGAACATGATCACCGGCGCTGCTCAGATGGACGGCGCAATCCTGGTAGTTTCTTCTGCTGACGGCCCGATGCCGCAGACCCGTGAGCACATCCTGCTTGCTCGTCAGGTAGGCGTTCCGTACATCGTTGTCTTCATGAACAAGGTTGACCAGGTAGACGACGAGGAGCTGCTGGATCTGGTTGAGATGGAAATCCGTGAGCTGCTGTCTGACTACGAGTTCCCGGGCGACGACATTCCGGTAATCCGCGGCACCGCTCTGGGTGTTCTGGAGTGCGATTCTGAGGATCCGAACGCACCGGAATATGAGTGCATCCGTGAGCTGATGGACGCTGTTGATGAATACATTCCGACTCCGGAGCGTAAGGCTGACCAGCCGTTCCTGATGCCGGTCGAGGACGTATTCTCCATCACTGGTCGTGGCACCGTAGCTACCGGCCGTGTAGAGCGTGGCCAGGTTAAGATGGGCGAGGAAGTTGAAATCGTAGGTCTGATGGATGCTCCGCGCAAGACTGTTGTAACCGGTATCGAGATGTTCCGCAAGCTGCTGGATTACGCTGAAGCAGGCGACAACATCGGTACTCTGCTCCGTGGTATTCAGAAGAATGAGATCGAGCGCGGCCAGGTTATCGCTAAGCCGGGTTCCATCCATCCGCATACCAAGTTCAAGGGCCAGGTATACGTTCTGAAGAAGGAAGAGGGCGGCCGTCATACTCCGTTCTTCAACAACTACCGTCCGCAGTTCTACTTCCGTACCACCGACGTTACTGGCGTTATCACTCTGCCGGAAGGCACTGAGATGTGCATGCCGGGCGATAACGTTGATATGGACGTAGCTCTGATCACCCCGATCGCTATCGAGAAGGGCCTGCGTTTCGCTATCCGTGAGGGTGGCCGTACCGTAGGTTCCGGCGTTGTTACTGAGATTTACGAATAATTTCGGTTTACAAACACAGATATAATCGTGCATTTGGTCCCGTCCGGATTTTCCGGACGGGACTTTTTGCGTTTTTTGAGCGGTAGCGCATGAGGGATGGAAAAAGCGGGCGGCTGCACAGCCTCCCGCTTCTTTCATGTATGGTTATCCGATCCCTCTGCGCCGTCTCGCCAGATTGATTACGCCCTCCTGCATATGGCGCAGATTGTGTAATACTTGGCCTGTCCCTTTTATGACACAGGTTTCCGGTTCGTCGGAGATATGCGTTTCCAAACCCATTTCCTGTGATAAATACCGGTCAATGCCGTATAACTTTGCCCCGCCGCCAGCCAGGACAATACCGGTTTCTGTCAAATCTCCTGCCAGCTCCGGCGGCGTCATTTCAATCAATCCGCATATTGCAGCTAAAATCTGCTGCGCCTGTTCCTGTAATACCGGGATCAATTCATTGGATGTAACGGTAATGCAGCCCGGCAGGCCATCGGATACCCGCCGCCCACGGATGGTCATTTGCAGTTCCTCTTCCCGCGGCAGGACACAACCGATGGTGCATTTGATCTGTTCTGCGGTTGAAGCGCCAATGTAGAGGTCATGCTCCTGCTTTAGATAGCCCTGGATTGCATCGTCACAGCTGTCTCCGGCAATGCGGATGGAGATCGCGCGTACCACTGCACCCATAGAGATCACGGCGATATCGGTTGTCCCGCCGCCGATGTCCACGACCAATGTACCTTTCGGGCTGTGGGGGTCTACCCCCGCGCCAGCTGCTGCTGCGACTGGCTGCTCCATCAGATAGACCCGTGCGGCGCCTGCCTGTAAGCCGGCGTCAATGACGGCGCGCTCCTCCAATTCGGATACCAGCGGCGGAATGCAGATCAAGAGATTAGGACGGAACATTCCATTTCCGCCTGCACGCTTTAAAAAAGTCCGTGCCATCGCGCCGGTGATTTCACAGTCTGTGATCACGCCGCCACGCACCGGACGGACTGCGAGCAACGCTTCCGGTGTTCGACCCAGCATTTCCCGTGCCTTTTCGCCGACGCTGACGACTTGTCCACTTCTGCGCTGTACTGCCACAACAGATGGCTCATGCAATACGATTCCTTTTCCCTGTCGGCAGATCAATACCGACGATGTACCTAAATCCATGCCAAAATCAAACATCCTGTGTCTCAGTCCTTCCTGTCCATTTTACGGCTTACACAACAGTATATGCCAGAAGGACAGTCGTTGATACACAGGATGCATCTTTTTTTGTTCGACAAATTTTTGTTTATTTTCCGCCGGCACGCGCTGCTGCCAGAAGAAATACCTTTTGTGCGCCCATATCCCGCAGCAGCATCGCACAGGCGCTTGCCGTCGCCCCGGTCGTGACGACATCATCGATCAAAACAACGGTTTTCCCAGTCAAATCGACACGACTGCGGGCATAATAGGCTTTTTCTGCATTTTTCCAGCGATCTGCTGCATGCAGCTCGGACTGCCTGCGGGAGAGCAGATGCCGCCGCAGCGTTTCCTCAAATGGAATATTCCACGCCGCTGCGATCGCCTGCGCCAAAGCTGCGCTCTGGTTAAAGCCGCGCATATGTGCCCGCGCCGCACTGATGGGTACACAGGTAACCAGCATTGGTTTCGGCAGCTGCTGCATTTCCCATGCCGTCATCATCAGCTCTGTCAGCGGCTGGATATCAGCCCGCTGGGAATGGAATTTCATCCGGCGGATCGCCTGGCCCAAGCCACCGGCATAGCTGCCCGCGCAGACAAGCGCGTCGACATACCTGGGCGGACGCAGGAATGATCGTTCCATTTGTTTTTCGGCAGCCCTGCGGCAGTCGGGGCAGATACCGTGCTGCTGATCGGAAATAAATGCCCCGCACAGCATACAGTGCGATGGATATACCAGCTGCGCGATACTCATTCCTTCAGCTCCGTCTGGTCCATCTCCGGCGCATTGCGGATGAGCCGCGCCCGTAAAGCACTGTATCGTCGGTTGCGGGTATTGGTATTCACCATTCGTTCCGTCACCGCCGGGTCACCGACCAGTACCAACAGCTTTTTTGCACGGGTGATCGCTGTATATAAGATATTCCGCGTTAGCAGCCGTTTACCGATGCCATTTGGCAGCGCGACGATCACAGCGTCAAATTCGCTGCCCTGCGATTTGTGGACGGTCATGGCATAGGCAAGCTCCAATTCATTCAGCATATCAAAGGTATAATGCGCCAATTTATCATCGAATTGAATGAGCAGACTTTCTTCCTGTAAAGAAATGCCGATAATGCGCCCGACGTCGCCGTTGAACATACCGGTGCCCACCTCATCCGGGTCGTCATCCTTTTCCCAGACGATATCATAGTTATTGCGCACCTGCATCACGCGGTCGCCCAGACGGAATACCGTATCGCCAAAACGTTTTTCCGGCTTGCCGTCTTCCTTGGGATTGAGCGCTTCCTGCAACATGCGGTTGAGCTGCTGGGTACCTGCGGCCTGCCGGCGTGATGGCGTCAATACCTGAATTTGGTCAGGGGAGAAGCCGTAATAATCCGGCAGACGCTTGCGGCACAGGTCGACGACAGTCTGCATGACTTCTTCCGGCCTGCGCTGCTTCATAATAAAGAAATCACCGTCGCGTCCGCCGCTGACCGGCAGTTCGCCGCCGTTGATCGCATGGGCATTGCGGATAATGGCGCTCTGCTGTGCCTGACGGAAGATTTCATTCAATTCGATCGTATGGATGCGGTTGGAGCCGATACAATCGCGCAGGAAATTACCCGGCCCGACCGGCGGCAGCTGGTCTGCATCACCGACCAAAATCAAGCGGGTCTCCGGGCGCAGGGCATCCAAAAGCGCCTGCATCAGCACAATGTCGATCATAGAAACCTCGTCCAGAATGACGACTTCGCATTCCAGCGGATTGTCATGGTTGCGTGCAAATGCCGCATGTGGGTCGGCGCCGCGGTAGCCTGCTTCCAGCAGGCGATGGATGGTTTTCGCTTCCCGACCGCACAATTCGCTCAGCCGTTTGGCGGCGCGTCCGGTCGGTGCGGCAAGCACGACCTCCAAGCCGATGGCGTCATAAAATTCCAGCATACCGCGGACGGTTGTCGTTTTACCGGTACCAGGACCGCCGGTGAGGATGACCAGCCCATATTTTGCCGCCAATGCAATCGCCTGCTTTTGCCGGGGCGCATAGGTGATCGCGCTGTTTTGCTCCAGCGTATCCAGCAATGCATCGACATCAAAATCATAGGTATATTCTGTGTCAGACAATTGTGCGAGATAATCCGAGACAAAAACCTCTGCATCGTGCATCGGGCTGAGATAGACTGCATCCCGGCGGCAGATGTGTTCACATACCAGCCGACCGGTCTCATGCAGCGTGTCAAATGCGCTGTCAAGCAGCTCAGCATCCGGATCGAAGCCATCTGCATCCTGTAACAATCTGCCCGCTGTTGCCAGCAGCTTATCTTTAGGAATAAAGGTATGACCATTGGTCAGATTAAATTGCAGTGTATATAAAATACCTGCCTGTAACCGTTCTGTACTGGTCTGTGACATGCCCTGCGACAGGGCAAGATCATCTGCGGCTTTAAAATCGACCTCAAATTCTTCCCCGCACAATATATAGGGATTTTCAAGGATATGGTCGATTGCCGTATCTTTATATCGTTTATATAACCGTGCAGCCAGCTGTGGCGGCAGGTCATTTTCCATCAAAAATTCCATTAGGCGGCGCATTGAGGTCTGATGGCGGAATTGTTCGCCGATCTGTTCCGCTTTGCGCGCGGTAATACCCGTGATGCTGCTCAGACGTTCCGGCGTATTTGCCATGACGTCAAAGGTTTCTTCTCCAAAGCGGTCTGCGATCTTACGCGCCAGCTTCGGCCCAATGCCCTTGATAATACCGGAGGATAAATAATCTGCAATGCCTTTTACCGTTGCAGGCATCCGGCGCTCGAAATATTCCGTCTGGAATTGTTCGCCATAAGAAGCATGGGTGACCCAATGGCCTGTCAGCATGAGTTCTTCCCCAAGGCAAATCTGCGGCAGTGTCCCGACAGCAGTGACTTCTTCGCCATCATCGGCAATGATGCGGATGACTGCATAGCCGTTATCTTCATTCTGATAAATGACTGCATCCACAGTACCGCTGATGCTCTGCAGCTCGTTTTCCATATAGAATCCTCCATTTTCGTTCTGTCCATCATTATAGCACACCATGCTACAGAACGCAAAAACACTTATATTTTCACTCCTTCCACCACCGTGAAGCGGCGGTCCCCTTCCCTCATCCGAGGGAGGCTTTGGCGCCCCAAATTACGACGTAGTTACAATAAATAAAAAAAACCTTGCAAAACGCGGAGATTTATGGTAACATAGATGCGCGATGGAAACGGCGGCAGAAATTTTCAGCTGCCGTGCCCCTTTTTTACGTCATGCACAAGTGTTTTTGGCGCAAATTTATCTTTTTTTGTGTATAATTCGCTTGCATGTTCGCTTACTTTCTGTTAGAATGTATTGTGTAAGCTGATAATCCTAAAAACGTCCGCTTCCTATGGGGGACGCTTTGCTGGGAAATTGCGAGACGCTTACATGGGGGGCAGTGTTTCACAATACCCACCGAATGCGTGGCGGCACTTCCGCCGTCGGCAAATAAATGGATGCGCGCAAAGCGCGGAAAGGAATGAACAAATCATGAAATGGAAGAGAACAGCCATGAGTCTGGCGCTTGCAGGTTGCATGATGGCTACTACCGTACCGGTAACCGCATTTGCCGCAGACACTACCATGGCAGATGAGCAGCAGTCCAGCGCAAACTGGACACATGTTAACGGCACTGGTGGAGAATGGAATGGCCTGGATGCAAAGGCTATTGATGTTAGCGGTACTTCTTATGTAGCAGGTGCTAACGTTGATAGGAGAACTACTGTAACTGTAGAAGCGGAAATCAATATTAAGGATTATCCGGCAACATCTCAGGGTTCTATTTCCTACAAGCTGAATGATGTGAAGAATCTGGTTTATGGTGTCACAGCATCTCACAATGACAGCACTGGCAAGACTACCTTTACACTGCAGCTGAATCCGACTACTTGCAATGCTGTTGTAGGTACGGAGACTGCAACTCTGACCATCGGCTATCTGAAGAATACAGGTTCTGATGCAGAGTATACTACAAAGGCATTCACCCTTACTGTAGGTCCGAAGGTATATGTTGATACCTCTAAGGTTACTTATGATACCGCAATCACTGTACTCAAGGGTGGCGACGCAAGACCGATCAACGTAGACTGGGGTACTGAGAACCTGACAGAGATACCGAAGATTTCTTGGAAGTCTGCAGATACCAAGATTGCAGAAGTTGATCAGCGTGGCAATGTTAAGGCAGTTGCAACCTCTGTTGTTGATACTGTAACTGTTACTGGTGTTTACGCAGATAAGGATGGCAAGAATCATACACTGACTACGCTGGTTACAGTTATGGATCCTAATGGTTCTTCCATTCAGATCGGCGACGTAATCAATGGCCAGGGCGGCATCAGCAATAAGGGTGCTATGTATGTTGGCGATACCAAGTCCCTGTATGTTAAGTTCAATAATATGGATACGGACACAGCGGTTGCATGGGAGTCCAGCAATAAGGATGTAGCTGAAGTAACTCCGGGCGCACGAGAGACTGCAACCGTTAAGGCTTTGAAGGCAGGCACTACACAGATTACTGCAAAGGCTCAGGTAGGTAATCAGACAAAGACTGTTACATTTGAGCTGACTGTTCTGGCTTCTGGCAACGTTGTTTCTGATGTTACGCTGAACAAGACAGAAATGACACTGCGTCAGGGTCAGCTGTATGAAGCTACTGATCTTGAAGGAATGATTTCTGACACCGCTGCAAGAAATGACTTGGTATTTGACAAGGACGGCGATGCAACTGTAACAGTCGGCAAGGCAGTTATCAATGGCGTAAATGACCAGCAGTGGGCATTTGATGGTGTTGTTGTTCGTCCGGTTAGCAAGGACAGCAAGAGACTGTATGTCGGTGTTAACGTTGATGTACCGGTTGGCCAGTACACTGTAACGCTTCCGGTTACTATTACCAATGCAGACAATCGTGTTGCTCCGTTCACTAAGGCAATTAACTTTACACTGAATGTAGAAGAGGCTGATACTTCTATCGTTCGTACCGTAGAGCTGTTCCAGGCTGCACAGGTTACTGCTAATAGAAATTACATGCTGGATAGTGTTGTAACGACCAAGGTAATTCCGAGTTCTGTAGTTGACAAGGTAGTTTACAGCATTGACGATACCAGCAAGGCTGAGGTCGTTAAGAATGAAGATGGATATGTTCTTATTACAAAGAAGGCAGGCGGTTTCACCCTGACTGCTACGGTTGGAAATAAGAGCGCTACCAGAGCTATGACCGTTATGGAAGAGAGCAAGACTCTTAAGCTGAACGGTATCAAGTTTGATGAGAACCTGCTGAGCATGAAGGCAAAGGACACAGATACTCTGGATGTTCTGGGCTTGGTTAACAGCGATGATGTATATTCCGACCTTTCTACTTGGCCGAATGGCAGCTACGATGATAATATTGTATGGGCATCCAGCGATGAGAAGGTAGCAACCGTTGATGGCGAAGGCAAGGTAACTGCACTGGCTACTGGTACTGCAACAATCACTGCTAGACTCGGCAGCTACACTGCATCTTGCAAGGTAACTGTATCTGATGAGAACAGCGATCCGAATCAGAAGCCGATCAACTTCGTAGATGTACAGGACAAGAACGCTTGGTACTACGACGCAGTTTACGACGTAGCGAACAAGGGCCTGATGAAGGGCGTTGGCGAGGACAAGTTCAACCCGATGGGCACGGTAGAGCGTTCCCAGGTTGCACAGATCATCTGGAACATGGCTGGTTCTCCGACAACAAACGCTGCTAATCCGTTCAAGGATGTAGCTGCAAACGCTTGGTACGCACAGGCTGTTACCTGGGCAAAGGACAAGGGCGTAGTCGCTGGTATTACCGATACTACTTATGCTCCGTCTCAGGTAGTAACCCGTCAGGACTTCGCTTGCATGCTGTACCGTTACGCTGGTTCCCCGAAGACCACTGCTGACCTGAGCAAGTACACCGACGCTAGCGCAGTATCTGGCTACGCAACTGACGCTGTACAGTGGGCAGTATCCAAGGGTATCATCTCTGGTAACGAGAAGTCCCAGCTGAACCCGAAGGGCACCCTGACCCGTGCAGAGGCTGCTTCTATCATCTCCCGCTACACTAAGTAATTAGATTGTATCGACTGAAATGATACTTACATCGTAAGATGTATGGGAAATCCCCCCGCTTTCGCGGGGGGATTTTTTGCGGTTGGCTTGACATTTCTACTTGAACATGATACTATAAAAACAGGAAAAGCACACTACGGTGACTGCGTCCTCAAATGGTTATAAAAGAATAACCGCCTCTGATTACCAGTCCTAGGCGGTTACTTCTTTTTGTCATTGTTATTCAGGTAAATCTGAAACCCCTTCCACGCGGAAGGGGTTTTTGCTTTGCTTTTTTTACTTACACAGTTTCGGCCCGATCTCATTCACATTGCCTGCGCCCATCGTGATAATCAAATCACGCGGCTGTGCAATTTCTTTTAGTCGAGCTTCGATTTCATCAAAGGAAGTATAATATTCCGCGCCGTCGATGGCATCCGCAATGTCCTTTGAGCTGATGCCATAGGTGTTGCGTTCCCGCGCTGCATAAATATCAGCCAATATCGCTTTATCACATAATTTTAATGCTTCGATAAATTCCGACAGCAATGCCTTTGTGCGCGAATAAGTGTGTGGCTGGAATACACAGATGATCCTGTCGTAATCCATTTCACGTGCTGTGCGCAGTGTTGCTGCCATTTCTGTCGGATGATGTGCATAATCGTCGATCACCATTGCACCATTTGGCATATGTCCGGTCGTCTGGAAGCGACGGGAGGAACCGGTAAACTGCGCTAAGCCCTCTGCGGCCGATGCAGCATCCAGCCCAAGGAAAATACATACGCCGCAGGATGCCAATGCATTCAGCATATTGTGATATCCCGGTACGGACAGATCAACATGGGTATATTGTTCACCCTGATACAAGACGTCAAAGCTGTAATAGCCGTCACGGTCTGTGACATTTTCCGGGTAAACGTCCGCTTCGGCTGTCGAACCAAAGGTGATATATTTGCGGTCAATGCCTTCGATTGCCTTTAATGCATTTTCAGAATCGTGATTGACGACCAATGCGCCGGTTTCCGGTACGAGCTTACAAAATTCATGGAACGAATGGATGATATCATCAATATCCTTGAAGAAATCGAGATGATCTGCATCCACATTTAAAATCACCGCAACCGTCGGATGGAAGCTGAGAAAAGAATTGGTGTATTCACACGATTCTGCTATAAAGCAGTCGTGCGCGCCAATGCGCAGTGTGCCGCCGATGGCAGGCAGATTGCTGCCGACCATAACCGTCGGGTCGATGCCGCACTGCATTCCGATCAAAGTCAGCATTGAGGTAGTTGTTGTCTTGCCATGTGTACCGGCCACACATACCGCATTTTTATATGCCAGCATGATCGAGCCCCATGCCTGTGCACGTTCAATGACTGGAATATTCAGCTCATGTGCACGTGCGATTTCCGGGTTTTCGTCATGTACCGCAGCCGTACGGATAACCAGATCTGCACCTTCTACATTTTCCGGCAGATGTGCATATGTAATCTGAATGCCCAGTGCAGTCAGCTTGTCCGTGACAGCAGACTGTGCACGGTCAGAACCGGTAATTTTCGCACCGAGATGCAGCAGCAGCTCCGCCAATGCGGACATAGATACGCCGCCGATACCAACCAAATGGATGGATTTTTTTTCAGCCACATAGGACTGTAGGGAAAAGTCGGACATGAAAATGCCTCCTATACTATCAAAAAAATGAACGGCTTGTGCCGCCCGAAACGTTAAAGCCACGTATATTATATGACAAAACGGGGAGAATATAAATAGTTTCTGGAAAGAAAAATGGTTACAATACGGTAAAAGTGTAAAAGGGAGTATATGTATGGAAATTACTGACATTCAATTCCGGCATTTGAATACAGAGGGCAGATTGCGGGCGTTGGTTTCTGTGACTTTTGACCGCACGTTTGCAGTACATGATATCAAGGTGATCGATGGACCGGACCGCCTGTTTCTTGCCATGCCGTCCCGTCGTATGCCGGATGGGCATTATCGGGATATTGTGCATCCGG
Organism: Eubacteriales bacterium; assembly: GCA_030540435.1. Taxonomy (GTDB): domain Bacteria; phylum Bacillota; class Clostridia; order Oscillospirales; family Butyricicoccaceae; genus Butyricicoccus_A. Next base: position 22,429 of record JAUNWG010000005.1, on the reverse strand, counting down.
TCGGCTCACCAATGCGTGAAAAGCTCGAACAGACCGTTTTGAATGAATATCGCAGCGTGATTTCCCATTTGTGCGCAGAAAGCTGAATTTTGCGGCAGATATTGTTTGCACTTCCATGAAGAATAGAGTACAATAGAACGGACAGGGAGTGTGAAGTAATGAGAATCCTACTTCTGACCGTTACAGCAGGCTATGGGCATCACGCCACGGCAAAGGCGTTGGCTGATCTGTTTGCACAAAAGGGCGCAGAAACGGAAATCGTGGATGTATATGAATATATTAGCAAGATGATTCAGAAAGCACTGTCACAGGGCTATCTGCTTTCTTCTAAATATACGCCTGAGCTGTATCGGCTGTTTTATGATAAGACAACAAAAAATCGGGAAAAACTCGATAAAATGAATATTGTAAAAATTGTGAATACCCTTGGCGCATTTAAATTTGAACGCCTTGTGGATAATTTTGAGCCGGATGCCATCGTTTGTACCCATGTCCTTGCGGCACATTTGGTCAGCAAGATGAAACAGCGTAATATGGTATCTGCGCCATGCCTCGGCATTGCGACGGATTACTGTATTCATCCATATTGGGAGGATGTGCTCTATATGGAGGGCCTGGTAACGGCAAGCGAACTGATTACCCATACCGCGGTCAAGCGCGGCATCCCGGAGGAACGCATCCTGCCGTTTGGTATCCCGATCCATCCAAAGTTTAACAAGTATATTTCCCGCGAGGATGCCTGTGCACAGCTGGGGCTTGATCCACAGCGGCATACCGTGCTCGTCATGAGCGGCAGTATGGGCTATGGCAACAGCCAGAAAATCGTGAAGCAGGTGACAGAGATCGGTATGGATTTCCAGATACTTGCCGTCTGCGGGAATAACAAACGCGCGTATCATCGTTTGTGCGGTTTTCGGGACGGTTATGACGGCAGTTGCCGTATTGATGTCATGGGCTTCGTGGACAATGTAGAGGTGCTCATGAGCGCAGCTGACTGTATCATCACCAAGCCGGGGGGACTCACGGTATCCGAATCCATCGCAAAGGGCCTGCCGATGATTTTGGTCAACCCAATCCCCGGGCAGGAGGAACGAAATGTTGAGTTCCTGCTCAATAACGGCATGGCGCTGCTGGTAACCAAGACCTTCCCGTTGGATGATGCCTTGTATCATCTGTTCCACAACCCCGTGCGGCTGCAAACCGTGCATGAGACCATCCGTGCCATCGGGCATCCCGATGCGTCGGAACGGCTGGTGGAATATGTGCTCCAGCTGGGAAATGAGCCTATACCTGACGTGGAAAACACCGACCATGTGGAAGCGGGCAAAGAGATCGAGTAATTACATAGGAAGAAACCCACCGGCTGGTATAGCTGGTGGGTTCGCTGTTTATTTCGCCCCGTTTCGGCGTTTCCAGTCCTTGATCTGCTCCAGCCGGGCTTTGTATTTTGCTTCTATACCCTGCGTGGTCGGCTGGTAGTATTCCTTTCCCAAAAGCGAATCCGGCAGGCATTGCATATCGGTCAGCTTGTCCTGCGTGTCGTGCGCATATTGATATCCCTCGCCATAGTGCAGCTCTTTCATCAGACGTGTCGGCGCATTGCGGATGACCAGCGGGACCGGGTCTGCCAGCTGTGTCAGCGCATCCTTTTTTGCATGTTCGTATGCCATATAAAGCGCATTGGATTTGGGCGCCATTGACAGATAAACGACCGCCTGTGTCAAGTGCACCGAGCACTCCGGCATACCGATAAAGTGGCATGACTGATAGGCGGCGACTGCGATCTCCAGCGCACGTGGGTCGGCAAGGCCAACATCCTCGCTGGCAAAGCGTGTGACGCGGCGTGCGACATATAACGGGTCTTCACCGGCTTCCAGCATACGTGCCAGCCAATAGACAGCGGCATCCGGATCGGAATTGCGCATGGATTTGTGCAGGGCGGAGATGAGGTTGTAGTGTTCCTCGCCGGTCTTGTCATACAGCAGAGATTTTTTTGAAATACACTGTTCCAGCGTTTCCATTTTGACGATAATGTTGTTGCCGTCGGTATCGCTGTTGAGTAGGACCATTTCCAGCGTAGACAGTGCGGTGCGCGCATCGCCGTTGGCGAAACCCGCGATCAGTTCCAGCATATCGGCAGAGATATCGACTGTCTGTCCGCCAAAGCCGCGCGGGTCGTGCAGGGCGCGGGTGAGCAGGGAGACGAGTTCTTCAGTTTTCAATGACTGCAATACGAAAACCTTGCATCGGGACAGCAATGCGTTGTTGACCTCAAAGGATGGATTTTCGGTTGTCGCCCCGATGAGGATAATGCTGCCCTTTTCTACAAACGGAAGAAATGCATCCTGCTGTGCCTTGTTGAAGCGGTGGATCTCGTCGACGAAGACGATGGTCTTGTCGCCAAACCGGCGATTGTCCTCCGCCCGCTGCATGACGGCACGAATTTCCTTAATGCCGCTGGTAACGGCGGAGAAGTCAATAAAGCTCGCCCGTGTGCGGCGTGCAATAATGCGGGCAAGCGTGGTCTTGCCAACACCCGGAGGGCCCCAGAAGATCATGGAGGAGATGCGGTCAGCTTCGATCAGGCGGCGCAATATCTTGCCCTCTCCCAGCAGATGGGTTTGCCCGGCGAATTCCTCCAGCGTGCGCGGACGCAGCCGGTCTGCCAGCGGCTGGGTGTCATTCCCGCCAAAAAGTGTCTGTTGTTCCATTATATGCACCTCCAGTTCTTTTCTATTATACTGCCAGATGGACATACGGGCAAGAATAGATGAAAAGCATTTGACTTTTTGTTACTGTTGTGGTACTTTTATATGTAAAAGAGTTGCGCTTTAAAGTACAAAAGAAGCGCGAGATGAGAGAAGTATTTACACAGGGGAAGGATAGAGTTCCAAATGCCAATTACTGATTTACTGGAAAAAAACAGCAAGCTGTATGGTGACGATATTGCGCTTGTTGAATTGAATCCTGAGATTAAAGAGATTCGCCGCGTTACATGGAAGGAATATGATCTGATGGAGCCGACACCGGCGACCAGCTACCGCCGCGAGATCACATGGCGTGTCTTTGATGAAAAAGCAAACCGGTTTGCAAACCTGCTGCTCAGCCGCGGCATTAAGAAGGGTGACAAGGTTGCCATTCTGCTGATGAATTGTCTGGAATGGCTGCCAATTTACTTTGGTACATTAAAGACCGGCGCGCTGGCTGTGCCGTTTAATTTCCGTTATGACACGGATGAGATCAAATATTGCGCCGAACTGGCAGAGGTCAATGTGATTGTATTCGGCAGCAACTTCATCGGACGAATGGAGCCGATTGCAGATGAGCTGGCGCGCAACCGTCTGTTGTTCTATGTTGGGGATGGCGGGTGCCCGACATTTGCAGAGGATTACCGCTCGCTGGTAGCGGACTGCTCGAGCCAGGCGCCGCTCATTGATATCCGCGACAATGATGATGCAGCGATCTATTTCTCCTCCGGTACGACTGGATTCCCGAAGGCGATCCTACATAATCATGAAAGTCTGATGCATTCCGCACGTGTAGAGCAGGCACATCATGGGCAGAAGAAGGATGATGTATTTCTGTGCATCCCGCCGCTGTACCATACCGGCGCAAAGATGCATTGGTTCGGCAGCCTGATTTCCGGCAGCAAGGCAGTGCTGCTCAAGGGTACCAAGCCGAAATATATTATGGAAGCCGTTTCCAAGGAGCATTGCTCCATTGTCTGGCTGCTGGTTCCGTGGGCGCAGGATATTCTGGATGCGCTTGACCGCGGCGACATCAAAAAGGAGGATTATGCGCTGGATCAGTGGCGCCTGATGCACATCGGCGCACAGCCGGTCCCGCCGTCCCTTATCCGCCGCTGGAAGGAATATTTCCCGGATCATCAGTATGATACCAACTATGGCCTGAGTGAATCCATCGGTCCGGGCTGCGTGCATCTGGGCGTGGAAAATATCCACAAGGTCGGTGCGATCGGTGTACCTGGCTTCGGCTGGAAGGCAAAGATTGTCGATGAGGATGGCAATGTGGTAGAACAGGGTAAAGTCGGTGAGCTGTGTGTCAAAGGTCCCGGCGTCATGACCTGCTATTACCGCAATCCGGAGGCAACGGAGGAAGTGCTGAAGGACGGCTGGCTGTTTACCGGCGATATGGCGATGCAGGACGAGGATGGCTTCTATTTCCTCGTTGACCGCAAAAAGGATGTCATTATCAGCGGCGGTGAAAATATCTATCCGGTGCAGATCGAGGACTTCCTGCGGGCATATCCGTCCATCAAGGATGTTGCCGTAATCGGTATGCCGGATCAGCGTCTCGGCGAGATCACCGCAGCCATCATTGAGATCAAGGAGGGCTTTACTTGCACGGAGCAGGAAATACGCGAATTCTGCATGAAGCTGCCGCGCTATAAGCGTCCGGTAAATATTATCTTTGCAGATATCCCGCGCAATCCGACCGGCAAGATCGAAAAACCGAAGCTCCGCCAGATGTACAGTGTGGAAAATCTGGTAGCAAAGGAAAATCAGGGTTGATTTGAACAAAGAAAAGCAATGGCAGCTCCTGTTCCTGAAAAAGGAATGGGGCTGCTTTTTTGCAGGATATCACCACAATGCATCGAAAAATTGGGAACATCTACAAAAAATAGTTTACTGTTGTACTTTGTTGTGTTAAACTATACATTGAAAAGCGTCGTTTAAATTGCAGCCTGACAGTCGGCTGGCTGCAGCAGGAAGGAGCCGCTGTATGGCAAGATTGGACCACAAGGAGCCGAGTCTGGCTCTGTATGAAAATATCCTCAAGCTGAAAACTGTAGATGAGTGCCGTAAATTCTTTGAGGATTTATGCACCGTATCAGAGGCGAGAGCGATGGAACAACGCTTTGATGTAGCAGTGCTGCTCGCACAGGGCAAAATTTATAATGAGATCCTGGGGCAAACCGGCGCGAGCAGCGCGACCATCAGCCGCGTCAGCCGGGTCGTAGCGCATGGCACAGGAATGCTGCGCGGCATGGCAGAGCAGATTGCGGAGGAACAAAAGGATTAATACAAAAGAGTGCGCCGACCGGTTCGCTGCTGGTCGGCAATTCTGTAAGTAAGAAAGGGAGAGACTTATGAAACAGCTGATGCTGGGCAATCAGGCGGTTGCCCGCGGCCTGTATGAGGCAGGCTGCAGCGTGGTTTCCAGCTATCCGGGAACCCCAAGTACGGAAGTGACTGAGGAAGCTGCAAAATATGATGAGATGTACTGCGAATGGGCGCCGAATGAAAAGGTTGCGATGGAGGTTGCCTTTGGCGCCTGTCTCGCCGGCAAGCGCAGCTTCTGCGGCATGAAGCATGTCGGCCTGAATGTCGCAGCTGATCCGCTGTTTACCGTATCCTATACCGGTGTCAATGCGGGTATGGTTATCGTAGTGGCAGATGACGCGGGCATGCATTCCTCGCAGAATGAACAGGATTCCCGTCACCATGCAATCGCCTCCAAGATCCCGATGCTGGAGCCGTCGGACTCTGCAGAAGCACGTGCATTTACCATGCGTGCCTTTGAGCTGTCCGAGCAGTACGATACACCGTTTATCATCAAGATGTGCACGCGTGTTGCACATTCCCAGAGCATTGTGGAGACAGGCGAGCGCATCACGCCGCCGGAAAAACCGTATCAAAAGGACATTGCAAAATATGTTATGATGCCGGGCAATGCAAAGCGCCGCCATCCGCTGGTGGAGCAGCGCACCCGCGACCTGATTGCGTTTGCAGAGGACTGCGAGTTTAACCGCGTTGAAATGGGCGATACCGCAATCGGCATCATTACCTCCAGCACCTGCTATCAGTATGCGAAGGAGGTCTTTGGCGACAGGGCAAGCATCCTCAAGCTGGGCATGATCAACCCGCTGCCGGAGAAGCTGATCCTCGATTTTGCGGCAAAGGTCGACAAGCTGATCGTCATTGAGGAGCTGGACCCGATCATCGAAAACCACTGCAAACAGCTGGGCCTGACTGTTACTGGTAAGGATGTCCTCCCGCTGGAGGATGAATTTTCCCAGAATCTGATCGCGGAAAAGCTGGGTCAGGAGGTTCCGACGGGTAAGGGATTGGAAGAAAACCTGCCTGCGCGTCCACCGGTCATGTGTGCCGGATGTCCGCATCGCGGCCTGTTCTACACACTGTCTAAGAACAAGTGCACGGTACTCGGTGACATCGGCTGCTATACGCTCGGCGCAGTTGCACCGCTGAGTGCGATGGAAATGACCCTGTGTATGGGCGCTTCGATCTCCTCCGTTCACGGCTATAACAAGGCGCTGGGCAAGGAGTCCGAAGGCAAAACGGTTGCAGTCATCGGAGACTCCACGTTTATGCATTCCGGCATGACAGGTCTTGCGAATATCGCGTATAACCAGAGCAATTCTACGGTCATCATCCTGGACAACTCGATCACCGGCATGACCGGCCACCAGCAGAACCCCACCACGGGCTATAACATCAAGGGCGACCCGGCTGGCAAGATCGATCTGGAAGCGCTGTGCCGTGCCATGGGCTTCGAGCGCGTACGCGTGATTGACCCATATGACCTCAAGCAGTGTGACACCGTGCTCAAGGAAGAGCTTGCTGCGCAGGCGCCGTCGGTTATTATCAGCCGCCGTCCGTGCGCACTGCTGAAATATGTGAAGCACAATCCGCCGCTCAAGGTGGATACTGATGCCTGCCGTGGTTGTCACAGCTGCATGAAGATGGGCTGTCCCGCGATCAGTATGAAGGACGGCAAGGCAGTAATTGATAATACCCTTTGTGTGGGCTGCGGCGTCTGTCAGCAGCTGTGCGCCTTTGACGCACTCAAGGCCTGAGGAGGTGGCTGAACCATGACTACGAATGTAATGATTGTTGGTGTCGGCGGTCAGGGCTCTCTGCTGGCAAGTAAGCTGCTGGGCCATCTGCTGCTGGAACAGGGCTATGACGTCAAGGTTTCCGAGGTACACGGTATGAGCCAGCGCGGCGGCAGTGTTGTTACATATGTCCGCTTTGGCGACCGCGTGTATTCCCCGATCATTGATAAGGGCGAAGCGGACTTCATTGTTTCCTTTGAGAAGCTGGAGGCTGCGCGCTGGATGGAATATCTCAAGCCGGGCGGGCGTGTGATCGTCAACACGCAGGAGGTCGATCCGATGCCGGTTATCACCGGTGCGGCGAAATATCCGGCTGACCTGATTGAAAAAATGCGCGCATTGGGCGCACAGGTCGATGCTATGGACGCGCTGTCCATTGCGACGGAGGCAGGCTCTGCAAAGGCGGTCAATATCGCCCTGATGGGTCGTCTGTCCCGCTATTTCACAGATATTTCTGAGCAGGCTTGGCAGGATGCCATTACAGCCTGTGTCCCGGCAAAGTTCCTTGAACTGAACCGCAAGGCTTTCGCGCTCGGACGCGCAGAGTAAATACAACAGAGAAAAGAGAGAAGATAAGCAGAAGAAAGGAAGGCTTTCCCCCTGATGAAACATTATTATCAACCAGAAATCGAGACCATGCCGGTAGACCAGCTGAAGGCGCTGCAGAGCGAGCGGTTGGTCAAGCAGGTAAAGTATGTCTATGACAACGTGGCATTCTATCGCGACAGAATGGACGCGGCAGGCGTCAAGCCGGAGGATATCCACGGCGTGGAAGACCTGCATAAGCTGCCGTTCATCACAAAGGATGACCTGCGCGACCAGTATCCGTATGGACTGCTGGCACGACCGCTCAGCGAGTGCGTGCGTATCCAGTCCACCAGCGGCACAACCGGCCGCCGTGTCGTGGCATTCTACACCCAGAACGACATAGACCTGTGGGAAGAGTGCTGTGCACGTGCGATTGTAGCGGCAGGCGGCAGCAACGAGGACGTTTGCCACGTCTGCTATGGCTACGGCCTGTTTACCGGCGGCCCCGGTCTGAACGGCGGCTCGCATAAGGTCGGCTGCCTGACCCTGCCGATGTCCTCCGGCAATACCGAACGCCAGCTGCAGTTTATGACCGACCTTGGCTCCACCATTTTGTGCTGCACCCCGTCCTATGCTGCTTATCTGGCGGAGAGTGTGGAAGAACACGGACTGCGCGATCAGATCAAGCTCAAGGCAGGTATCTTCGGCGCAGAGGCATGGACAGAGGAGATGCGGCATGACATCGAGCAGAGCCTTGGCATTAAGGCATACGATATCTATGGTCTGACAGAGATTTCCGGCCCGGGCGTGTCGTTTGAATGCGAGGAGCAGCAGGGCATGCATATCAATGAAGATCACTTCATCGCAGAGATCATTGATCCGAAGACCGGCGAAGTGCTGCCGGAAGGCGAGCGCGGCGAGCTGGTATTCACCTGCATCACCAAGGAAGCGTTCCCGCTGATGCGCTATCGTACGCGTGATATCTGCATCCTGTCCCGCAAGAAGTGCTCCTGTGGTCGCACCCATATCCGTATGACCAAGCCGCTGGGCCGCAGTGACGATATGATGGTCGTCAAGGGCGTCAATGTATTCCCGTCCCAGATCGAGACGGTTCTGCTGAATGAGGGCTATCCGGCAAACTATGAGCTGATCGTAGACCGTGTTGGACACAGCGATACCATCGACGTCAAGGTTGAGATGTCGCAGGAAATGTTTGACGATCTCAAAACCACGACGGCAGAGCGAGAGAAGAAGCTGATTGCCAGCCTGAAATCCATGCTCGGCATCACGGTAGGCGTCAAGCTGGTTGCACCGAAGACGATTGCCCGCAGCGAAGGCAAGGCGGTGCGCGTCATTGACAAGCGCAATCTGTATCAAAGCTGAGAAGCATACAAATGCATAAAAAAGAGCGTCCCGCTGAAATCAGCGGGACGCTTTGCGCATTCCAATAAAACTTAGATACCCAGCAGCTTCTGCGCGTTGTTGCCCAGAATATCGGCAAGCTCCTGTTCGGAGAAACCGCAGTCCTGTACAAATTGCAGCGATTCCGACTGCCCGCTCCACGGGCAGTCTGTTGCAAACAGGATGCGATCTGTACCAAGCTGGCGCACCAGCTTGGTAAACTGTTCACGGTTCATGTTGTGCGATTCCTCCGGTGTGCGCTGCGTGCCGGGGGCAGGGAGGATATCGCCGGTAGAGAAGGCGGTATCAAAATAAATCGGCAGACCAGACAGTTCGGTACCGACCGTCTCCCAGTCCCACCAGCCGCCCATATGGGCAAGTACCAGCTTGTCCGGTCCAACCTCGCGCATGACATGGCGCACGTGTACTGTGGAGCAGTAATTATGCCCTGGGATACCGATATCCCAGCCTGCATGTGTCAGTACGATCAGCCCCAGCTCGGCGGCGCGGTCAATGATGCGTAGATAGCGGATGTCGTCAAAATCGGCGCCCTGATAGGCAGGATGGAGCTTGATGCCCGGTATGCCCATCGCATGGATGCGTGCCAGCTCCTCGCGGTAATCCGACGTATCCGGGTGCATGCCGCCGAAGGACAGTAAGCCGGTTTCGCGCCAGTGCTCGTTGGTGCGGGCTGCCGCATCATTCAGCTTGGGCACCTGCCCGGTGTTGGTCATGACCGGCAGAAGGATGGAAACATCGACACCAGCGGCATCCATCGACCGGCGCAGGCCGTCATTGGTGGCATCGGTAAATGGCTTGGAGCGTGATTTATGCTGTAGGTGCAGCAGTACGTTTCCTGCGATCTTCGCCGGAAACGTGTGTGTGTGGAAGTCAATAATCATAATATCTCCTCTTTTCAATCAGACCGTTTCGCGGATCAGGATGCGTTCCAGCGGCGCGCGCAGGCGGGGGGTAAAGAATTTGATGACGACGCCGGTGCACAATGCAGCAATGACGGTACCTTCCCGGGTCCCCTGGATCGTAAAATCAAAGAACAGCAGCGAAAGGACAATGGAGAGTACCACGCAGCTGACATCAAAGCAGATTTTCAATGTGCCGAAATCCTTATGTGTGGTGTCGGAAATGGCTTTGACAAAGGCCTCACCGGAATTTAATATCGCGTTTGCAATGACACACAGCGTAATGCCGAAGCCCATCAGGATTGTCCCGGCGAAGACATTGACCAGCCGGAGCACATAAAAATCTGAAGCTGTCCAGGCAAACAGCCACATGCCGAAGTCGGTAAAATAGCCGAACAGGAAGGACAGTGGAACCTGCAGCAGTTGGATCATCTGGAATTTCCTGCGCAGGATGACGACCTGACCGAGGATCATCACACAGTTCCAGATAATCAGCCAGTTGCCCAATGACAGCTGTGGAAAGTTCAGGCTCATGATGTTTGCAACAGAAGAGATCGGGGAAACGCCCAGTGAACCAAGCTTTGTCACAGCTACACCCAGTGCGGCGAAAAACAGGCCGGTAATACAGAGGAGATACCGCTTGGCGGTCTCCGAAGTGGATCGTTTGGTATCCAAATAAAATAAGCCTCCTTCATAACAATACGATAAAGCCGGTATGTGCCGCCTTTATCCTGGATAATAAAAGTGGTATACCGGATACTTCCAGTATACCACTTTTTTTGTGGTTAAAAAAGATAATGATTGCCAAAAGTGTTTATTTGCCGAGCGCGGTTTTTTGTGATACGACCGTGGTCTTGTCATAGCAGGCGAACGCGTCGTCCACCAGACGCTTATCCGGCGCCGGCGTGAACAAGCTGACAACCGGTACAATGATCAGACCGGCGATCATAGCCAGTGCACCGCTGTTGATCGGGGACTGCAGCAGTACCGGGAAGCTCGCGCGGAACAGCATGTTGGCGATCATAAGACCACAGCCGAAGATAAAGCTGCACCAGCACGCGATCTTTGTGGTGCGCTTCCAGTACAGGCCGTACAAGAACGGCGCAAGGAATGCACCGGCAAGTGCGCCCCAGGAAATGCCCATGAGCTGTGCGATAAAGGTGACGTTGCTCTTATACTGAATGATCGCAATGACAGCGGAGATTGCAATAAAGATAAAGATAAAGATACGGATGCAGAACAGCTGCTGTTTCTGCCGCATGTTCTTCATAAAGGTACCCTCAAGGAAGTCGATGGTCAGCGTGGAGCTGGACGCCATAACCAGCGAGGACAGTGTGGACATGGATGCAGACAGTACAAGGATGACGACCAGTGCGATCAGGATTGGCGTCAGGTTGGACAGCATCGTCGGGATAACGGCGTCAAATCCGTCTGCTTCAATGTCGATCTGGTCGGAGAACAGACGTCCAAAGCCGCCCAGGAAATAGCAGCCACCGGAGACGACCAGCGCGAACAGTGTAGAGATCATGGTGCCCTTGTGGATCGCAGATTCATCGCTGATCGCGTAGAACTTCTGGACCATCTGCGGCAGGCCCCAAGTGCCAAGGCTGGTCAGGATGACAACGCCCAGCAGGTTCAGCGGGTCAGGGCCGAAGAACGAAGCGAACACACCCGGCTGTGTGGACACAGTAGGATCGGAAACGGTTGCTAAGCCGTTGATCGCCTCAATAAAGCCGCCTTTGCTCATCAGAACAGCCGCGATAATGACGACGATGCCGACCAGCATGATAATGCCTTGGATAAAGTCGTTGATGGCAGTCGCCATATAGCCGCCTGCAATGACATAAATCGCAGTGAGGATCGCCATCAGGATGATGCACACTGTGTAATCAATGTTGAATGCCATAGCGAACAGGCGGGACAGGCCGTTATACAGCGATGCGGTATACGGGATCAGGAAAATAAAGATGATAACGGATGAACCGACTTTGAGCGCCTTGCTGTCAAAACGGGTGCCGAAGAACGCCGGCATGGTCGCGGAATCCAAATGCTGGGTCATGATACGCGTACGGCGTCCAAGGATGACCCACGCCAGCAGCGAACCGATGAGCGCATTGCCGATACCGATCCATGTAGAGGCGATGCCATATTTCCAGCCAAACTGTCCGGCATAACCGACGAAAATAACGGCGGAAAAATACGATGTACCATAGGCAAAGGCGGTCAGCCACGGGCCGACGGAGCGCCCGCCCAGAACAAAGCCATTCACATCGGTCGAATGACGCCTGCAATACAGGCCAATGCCGACGAGAATCGCGAAATAGATGATAAGAACAATCAGTTTCACAAAAATCCTCCCTTTTCTCTCATCAAATACGTATGCACTTTCCTGTTTAAAAGCAGAAAAGTATATAAACCGCCTATACTTTAACACATAAAAGCAATAAAGTCAAGCGGTTCGACGGTTTTTGTATGTCCCCAGGTGCGCACAGAAAAACGGCACGGCTTTGTGCAAAGCGTGCCGTTTGTGTGACAGTTTTCATTTCCACATAATGCGGAACTGCAGCGGCGTCATGCCGGTGCTCTTGCGGAAGGACATGACGAAATGGGAAGTATTGCAGAAGCCGCAGGCTTCTCCGATGTCCTCAATGCTGCGGGAGGTCGTTGTGAGCTGCTCCTTTGCCGCCCGCAGGCGCACAGCTTGCAGATATTGGTGCGGTGTGGTGGACTGGTATTCCTTGAATTTGCGCAGGTAATAGCAGGTGCTCAGTGCGGCGCGGTTTGCAAGGAACGGGATGTTGACTTCCTTATCTGCGAAATGCGTTTCAATATATTTGGCAGATTCCTGAATGGAAAGCTCCAGATCGCTTTTGATGGATTCCGAAGCGAGGGAGGCAAGCTGTGCCAGCAGCGTATGCAGATGAACCGAAACCAGATGCGGGTTTGGCTGCTCCTCGCGCGCATCCGCGACGATCTGTGCGCAGCACTGGGCAATATCTGCACTTTTTGCCGCTTGGATGACAAAGCCGTGGGTACGGATGATGCTATTGACATATTCCGACACGCTCTTGCCGACGATATGGAACCAGCGGAAGGAGATATCCTCTGATGAAGCAAAATAGCAATGCGGTTCCCGGCAGTCCAACAGGATGAGCATACCCGCGTATGCCTGCATTTCCTGTCCGCGGTATTGTACGGTCATTTCCCCCTTATCCACGATCAGCGCCTGACAGATATCCAGGCAGGTTTCTGCCGTCCGTGCAAAGCTGTATTGATGATTACAGTGATAGATACCGACGTGCGGTGCGTAGTACAGGCAGGCGGCAGTAAACGCATCCGGTTCATGGTAGAAGCGCATGGAATCCGGAAGAATACCGATATCATTTAACATGACGGCTCGCCTCCTCTTGTCCAAAGGATAAAGAAAGTATTATTTTTTGATATTTCTAATCAAAAAATTGTAGTGAAATGGGGATAAAAATATTATACTATACCATCACAGGAAAGTATAGAATCAATAAATCCAAATATTGTGCACGAATACTGGGAAAATTTCACAAAAAATCTATACAATATACACAAAAATGGAAACAACTGCCAGAGCTGCCCCTTTTTCTGGGGAACAGCAGGAGAATATCATTATTTTTTATTGCTGTGCCGGGCGCAGGCAGAAAAAATGGAGGCAAACGAAATGAAAGAGATTCGTATTGGATTGATCGGCGCCGGCTGGATGGGCCGGGCACACACCACGGCATTCCACAGCGCGCGCATGCGCTTTGGCGATGATATGCCGGTTTTTGAGCTGGTATCCGATGTCAATGAACAGGTGGTTGCCGCATTCGCGCAGGACATGGGGTATCACCGCTATACGACCAATTGGATGGACGTTGTGACCGACCCGGATATCGACCTTGTGGATGTTGCAACGCCCAACTGTATGCACTTTGAAATGGCAAAGGCGGCGTTGGAAAACGGCAAGCATGTGTTCTGCGAAAAGCCGCTCAGCCTGACGGCGGAGCAGTCGCGTATTTTGGCAGACCTCGCAGAGCAAAAGGGCGTGGTCAATTACTGCGGTTTTTCCAATGTCATGAACCCGGCGAACCAGTACGTTGCAGAACTGGTCAAATCCGGTAAGCTGGGCAGGATCATGCGTGTCCATGCGACCTATGATCAGGACATGCTGCTCGACCCGTCTATCCCACTCGCATGGCGCCATATCAACAAGCTGGCAGGCTCCGGCGCACTGGGCGACCTGTGCAGCCATCTGCTGTCGGTGTCCCAGATGATCGTGGGCGACATGGAAGAGGTGTGTGCGGTACAGTCCATCGTCATCCCGGAGCGTCCGGTCAGCGCCGGCTCTTCCGAGATGGGAAAGGTGGAAAACGACGACCTCATCACTTTCCTTGTAAAGTATAAAAACGGTGCGATCGGTGATTTTTCGTCGTCCCGCGTTGCGACTGGCAGAAAGAATTACTTCTATTATGAGATCCAGGGCACGGAAGGTACCGTTGTATATGATCTGGAGCGCATGTGCGAGGTACAGGTGTACTTCAAGGCGGATGCGGATAAGGATAACGGCAGAGACTGCGGCTTCCGCACGGTGCTGCTGAACCCGGAACATGCGGGCTTCCAGTATTTCCAGCCGGCGGGCGGCATCGCCATTGCATTTGACGATATGAAAACACTGCAATCGCACGCGCTGATGGAAGCGATGCATGGCGGCAGCTATATCTGCGATTTCCGCATGGGCGCAAAGGTAGACGGCGTTATTGACGCGGTACTGCGGTCTGTTCAGAGCAGGCAGTGGGAAAAATGCTGAGGGGGGGACAGATATGTTTAACAATGTAAAGCTCGGCATTGCGCCGATCGGTTGGACGAATGACGATATGCCGCAGCTTGGCGGCGAGCTGACGTTTGAGCAGATGGTGTCCGAGGCAGCGCTGGCAGGCTATCAGGGCACCGAGGTCGGCGGCAAATTCCCGACAGATCCGGCTGTGCTCAACAAAGCGTTGGATCTGCGCGGCATCAAGATCGCGTCCCAGTGGTTTTCCAGCTTCCTGTGCTCCACACCGTATGAAGAAAACGAGAAAGCATTTGTGGCGCAGCTGGATTTTCTGGAAGCGGTTGGCGCGTCGCGCATCAATGTGTGTGAGCTGACACGCAACCTGTTTGCAGAGGAATGCTCGATGTTTGGGGACAACAAGCCGGTTGCGACCGACGCGGAATGGAAGCTGCTGTGCGATGGACTGAACAAGCTGGGGAAAATCGCAGCAGACCGCGGCTTCAAGCTGTGCTTCCATCACCATATGGCGACCGTCGTGCAGACCTTTGCCGAGACCAGGCGCCTGATGGAGAATACTGACCCTCGCTATGTCTGGCTGTGCTTTGATACCGGACACTTTACATTTGCCAAGGAGGACGCTGTACAGGCGGCAAGGGAATTTGGGCCGCGCATCGGGCATGTACATTTGAAGGACATCCGACCGGAGATGATGGCGCGCGCATATGCAGAGGGTTTCAAATTCCGCAAGGCGGTATTGGAAGGCTGCTTCACGATTCCGGGCGACGGCTGCGTGGATTATCCGGGCGTATTTGCCGCACTGCATGACGCGCACTATGAGGGCTGGTTCATCGTAGAGGCCGAGCAGGACCCGGCAAAGGCGAACCCACTGGAATATGCGCTGATGGCGCGCGATTATATTCATAAAACCGCTCAAATTTGAGCGGATTATGCGAATGCTTTTTGTGCAAAAGTATGGTATCATGCAGAAGAAGGATGTTTGAGATACACCATAGCAGAAAAGGATCATCAAGGAGGAAAAGGCATGGATAAAATTCGATTTGGCATCGTCGGCATCGGCATGATGGGGCAGATGCATCTGACAAACCTGATGCGCAACCCACATGCGGAGGTAATCGCAGTGTGTGCACGCACGGAAAGCAAGGTAAAGGCAATGCAGGAGCAGTACGGCATCCCGTATGGCTATACCAGCGTGCAGGACATGGTGGGAAACCCGGAGATCGATGCCATTGTCGTGGCGACTGGCGCGGATGCGCACAAGGAAGCCTGCCTTGCAGCGTGCAAAGCAAAGAAGCATGTATTTTGTGAAAAGCCGCTGGCGAAGACGTTGGAGGACTGCGCAGAGATCGAAGCCGCCGCAGCGGAAAACAATACGAAGTGCTTTACGATCGGTTTTATGCGCCGTTTTGACCCGTCCTATGCGGAGGCAAAGCAGCGGATACGAAACGGCGAGATCGGCACGCCGATTCTGTTCAAGGGCGTTTCGCTTGATCCGGCATCCGTCCTGCCAGGGCATCTGGAGGGTGTTAAAAAGGGCATCTATGTGCCGTGGTTTATTGAAATGGGCAGCCATGATGCCGACCTCGCGCGATGGTTCTTGGAAGGTGATCCGGTGGAATCGTATGCCACGGGCGACGCCTATGTGTGCAAGGAACTGGCGGATTACAATGATTACGACAACGGCTTTTCGCTGACGAAGTTTGACAACAATACGACCGCATTCATTCAGGTAGGACGCACGGCGACCTGCAGCCATGTCGAGAGTGAGATCGTCGGCACAAAGGGAACGCTCCGGGTCAATTCCGTGCCGCGGAAAAATTACCTGTCACAGTTTACCGAAGATGGCTACGTGGAGGCATGCCAGGAGAGCTTCCTCGCGCGCTGGCGCGATGCCTTTGAAGCGGAGATCAATGACTTTGTCGATTGTGTTTTGACTGGACGCAAGCCGGAGACGACCGCGCACGATGGAACCATGTGCCTGAAATTCTGTCTTCAGTTGCATCAGGCATATCTGGATGGAAAGAAGTAAAGCACGACTCTTGGCGTATATAAAAGCAGCCGCACCCCAGAATAAGGTGCGGCTGCTGCCGTTTTCAGCGTTTTTTCGGTTTGCGTCGGCAGGTCAATAGCTCCTTCCATACAGTGGGATGGAACAGGATGAGCAGCGGGAACAGCTCCAGCCTGCCCGCGAGCATATCGAACATCAGCACATATTTGGAAAACAGGTTGAAGAAGCCGAAGTTTTCGACCGGACCGACGAGCGAAAGGCCGGGGCCGATATTGTTGATGGTCGCGGCGACAGCGGTGAAGTTGGTCACGAGATCATAGCCCTCAAAGGACAGCGCGAACACCGATGCAATAAACACCAGAATAAAGGTGACAAAGTATGCATTGAGCGAGCGGATGATTTCATGCGTTACCGGCTTGCCATCCATTTTGACCTTGCGGATGCTTTTTGGATGGATATACGAATGTAACTCAAGGAATACCGTCTTGACCAGCATCACAATGCGGGAGACCTTGATGCCGCCGCCCGTGCTGCCCGCGCAGGCGCCAATGAACATCAACAGGACAAGGATCGTACGGCTGGTCTGCGGCCACAGGTCGAAGTTTGCTGTGGAAAAGCCGGTTGTGGTGATGATGGATGCCACCTGAAAGGCGGACTGGGTGAGCGCATCAAAGACACCGGCTGTCATGTGAAGGATGTCGAAGAAGATGATCGCAACCGCGCCGACGATGATGAGCAGGTAATACCGCACCTCCTCCAAATCAAAAGCCTTTTTGAACTGGCGGAACAGGAGAAAATAATACGCGTTAAAATTGATGCCAAACAGCGCCATAAAGATGGTCACAACCCATTGGAGATAGGGGGAATAGCTCATAAAGCTGTCATTCTTGATGCCGAAGCCGCCGGTGCCGGCAGTGCCGAAGGCCGTGGTCACGGAATCAAACAGCGGCATATTCCCGACGAGCAACAGGATGATCTCTGCAATGGTCATGCCAAAATAGATGAGATACAGGATGCGTGCGGTGGAGCGCATTTTCGGAACCAGCTTGCCCACCGATGGGCCGGGGCTTTCCGCGCGCATGAGATTGATATTGGAGCCGCCGCTGAGCGGGATGATCGCCATAAGGAACACCAGTACGCCCATGCCGCCGATCCAGTGGGTAAAGCTGCGCCAAAACAGCGAACAGCGCGAGAGCGCCTCCACATTGGACAGGATGCTTGCACCGGTCGTTGTGAAGCCGGAGATCGTCTCAAACAGCGCATCGGTAAACGACGGGATATCGCCGCACAGATAAAACGGCAGACAGCCCAGAAGGCTGAGCACGATCCAGCTCAGTGCGGTGGCGATACAGCCCTCTTTGAGATAGAAAACCGTGCTTTTCGGCTTTCGGATAGACAGCAGGGAACCGACAACCATACAGATCACGGCAGTCAGCAGGAAATACCAGCCCTGCGGCTCACGATAATACACCGCAGTCAGGCAGGGGAGCAGGAGCAGAAGGCCCTCTATCCGGATGACCTGCCCTAAAACATAACGAATAATGGAGTTGTTCATTGTCTTACCGTCACCTTAAAATGTCGCGGATATCAACCAATCCCTCATGGGTGGTCACGATCATCACCGTATCACCGACTTCGATGGTGGACGTGCCGTTTGGTATGATGATCCTGCCGTTGCGGTTGATAAAGGAAACCAGCAGGTTTTTCTTGAGCGGCAGGTGCATGAGCGGTGTGCCGGTCGCTTTGGACTGCCTGTCCACACGGAATTCGATCGCCTCCACACGGGAGTCGAACATGTGGTACAGCGTTTCAATGTTGCTGCTGGTGGAGTTCTTTTTTGCACGGACATAGGCAATGATCGCTTCCGAGGTAATAAAGCGCGGATAGATCACACTGCCAAGGTCAAGGCTGTTGATAACATCCTTAAAGGTAATGCGGTTGATCTTTGTGATGACCTTTGCCTGGGAGACATGTCCGGCGTGCAGCGTCAGCAGGATATTCTCCTCGTCAATGCCGGTCAACGCGACGAAGGATTCCGCGGTCTCAATGCCTGCCTCTTTCAGAAGCTCTTCATCCGTGCCGTCGCCGTTGATGATGATTGCCTTGGGCAGCAGCGTGCTCAGCTCCTCACAGCGTGCGCGGTTGATCTCAATGATCTTGACGTCAATGCCTACATTGAGCAGCTGCCGGGCAAGATAATAGGCGCTTTTGCCGCCGCCGATGATCATGGTATTTTTTACACGATTTGTCTTGACACCGATGGCGTCGAGAAATTCACGGACCATCTTGCGCGGCGCAACGAAGGATATGACATCGTCTTTTTGCAGCTGGAAATCGCCGGCCGGGATATAAACCTCGCCGCCGCGCTCTACAGCGCAGATCAGGACAGCATTGGTGATGTGCTTGCCGAGATAGGAAACGGTTATGCCATCCAGCGTATTGCCCTCCGGGATTTTAAATTTGATCAGCTCTGCTTGCCCGTGGGCGAAGGAGTTGACCTCCAGCGCGGTCGGCAGGTACAGAATGCGCGCAGCTTCAGAAGCAGCCTGCATTTCAGGATTGATAATCATGGCAAGGCCGAGACGGTCGCGCAGATAGCCGACCTCATGGCTGTAATCCGGCGTGCGGACACGTGCAATGGCAGAGCAGTCACCGACACGCTTTGCAATGGTACAGCACAGCAGGTTCAGCTCATCGGAATCCGTCACGGCGATCAGCAGGTCGGTATTTTGGATACCGGCATCCATCTGAACGCTGTAGCTGGCACCATTGCCGACAATGCCCATAATGTCGTACATATCGGCAATCTCCTGCACCCGCTCCGCGCGTTTGTCAATGATCGTGATTTCATGGCCCTCACGGCTCAACTGCTGGACGATGGTAGCGCCTACCTTGCCGCAGCCGACAATAATGATCTTCAGGCCATTTTTCACAGATTTTTTTTGCTTGAACATAAGAAGTATCCTTTCCAAAGCGTGCATCGCACGCACAATACATCAGATAAACTCTCTTATACTATACCACTGCTATATGAAAAAAGCATTAAAAACATGAAAAAAGTATTCATATTTTGATAATAAATAAAAAATCTGGCACGGTGGGATTTGTTCTGCAAATCGTAGCGGGCAGATAACGGATGGAGGGAATGATGCTGCGATGCAGGTCAAGTGTGCCCGCTGCTGCTGACCCGTTCAAAATCAGCTGCCGGATGCTTACAGAGCGGGCAGATGAAGTCTTCCGGCAGCACATCGCCGACATATTCGTAGCCACAGACGGTACATCTCCAAATGGTTTTGCCTGTGTCTGCGGCTTTGGCGGTATCGGGCTTTGGCTTGATATGCTGCTGATAGTATGCATATGTTGCGGAGGGAATGTCATTTAAAATATCTGCATCGGTTACTTGGGCGATAAATAATGTGTGTGTACCGAGGTCCATGCTGGAAGTGACGTCTGCGGAGATAAAGGCATTTGTTCCTTCGGTGACGATCATCGTTCCGTTGGCGTTGCGCTTGCAATCGCTATAGCCTGCAAATTTGTTCGTGTTCCGTCCGGACTGAAAGCCAAAGCGCTGGAACAGCGAAAAATCTGCCTGCTCGTTGATAACGGATATTGTCAATTTGGCTGTGCGTTGGATCATATCATGCGTAAGGTTGCTTTTGTTAACAGCGATTGCAATGCAGTTTGGTTCGATCGTAACCTGTTCTGCTGTGTTGATGATGCAGCCGTTGTCGCGTTCGCCCTCGCGGGCAGTCAATATGAAAAGTCCATAGGACAGCCGGTACATTGCGGCGTTGTTCATAATCGCTTGCCTCCCAATTGGTAGCTTTGTCCTAATATTTTGCCACGGCTGGTAGAATTTATGCGGCGGCGCCTGCGTTGAAGGGGAGGCGCTGTTTATGGTACAATAGATCATACATCGGATGGAGGAAGACGGAAAGGACAGAGGGTGCAAAATTTGAAGATAGTCGAAATCATACAGGACAAAAAGCAATATCTTGATTTGCTGCTGCTTGGGGATGAGCAGGAAAGCATGATTGACAACTATTTGGATAAGGGAACGATGTACGCTTTATTTGACGAGGATGTAAAGGCAATTTGTGTGGTTACCGATGAAGGAAACGGGATATTGGAGATCAAGAATATTGCAGTCAGGCCGGAAAACCAGCGAAAAGGCTATGGGAGACGGCTGATACAGTTTTTGAAAAACAGGTACAAGGGAGACTTTCCTATATTACAGGTTGGGACGGGGGACAGTCCGTTGACCATCCCTTTTTATGAAAACTATGGATTCCGCCGATCGCATTCTGTGAAAAACTTTTTTATTGATCAGTATGACCATCCGATCTATGAGTGTGGAAAGCAGCTGGTGGACATGATCTATTTGAGGATGGATTTATAGCCGTTATGAAAGGCAGACATTGCGAAACAGATGAACGATCATGCGGGAAGATGGAGGGTATGTATGGAATTACAGAAACTAGCGCATTGTTTCAGCATTTGTAAGTTGGAGGATTTTTCAGAGGTGGATATTCAAGCGGAATACTGCTTTACCGCAAAAACCGATGAGGAAATATCCCTTGTGTGCATCACGGAGCAGGTTCCGTCCAATACGATCGAACGGGAGGACGGCTGGCGGGCATTCCGCATACAGGGTGTTCTGGATTTTTCGCTGATCGGCATTTTATCGCAAATATCGACCTTGCTCGCGCAGCACCGGATAGGGATATTTGTCGTTTCGACATACAATACCGACTATGTGTTGACGAAGGCTGAGAACTTTGAGGAGGCTTTGGATGTGCTTGGCGCGGCAGGCTATCGCATTAGCGGCTGATATGGCGGATATCCAGGGCGCGTTTCAAAATGAAATTGCAATAGCAACTGGCAAAAGAAATACAGGTAAAATTAAAATCGGCATCTTTTTGGACGCAAACAGTCTTCTAAGAATGCCGATTTTTATGTATGATTTATTTTGCTGCTTTATGGATTATTTATCAGTCGATAAATGTAAATCCCATTTTTCTTCCAATACTGGACTGCCCCAACTATTATTTTTGCTTGTTTCTGTTATCTCAAATCCAGCTTTTTTATAAAGATTTCTCGCAGATTCCTGTGCACTCACTGTCCAAAGAAATACATGGGAATATTTTTTTTCGCGGCAGAAATCCAGTGCTTTGTTCAGCAGTGTGATACCGATACCCAATCCTCTCATTTCCGGCTCCAAGAAGAAATACCGCAATTGCGCAACATCGTTTTGTACATGTGTAATGGCGATACAGCCTGCGGTGTTTCCGTCGCATTCCAATATCAGCATACAGTCTTTTTCTGCATCGAATTTTTCAACAAGCTCCAAAACCCCTTGTGTGAGATATTTTTTCCATATTTGCGTCGTAAACTGCCGTTCTGATTCATACAGAGATAGTTGCCTATCAATTACATATTCGATATCCTTTTCACAGAAGGGACGAATCACAATATTTTTTGTCGCTATGGAAAGGTGCTTTTTCACAGTCCGCATTGCATGGATCAGGTTTTCGCATTCTGCGTTGTTGAGTTTCGCAATGATATTTCTGATTTGTTCATTGGAACGGTCATCCAATTCTCGAAAGACTTTATTTCCCTTTTCGGTCAACTGGATCTCCATATTACGGCTGTCATGATGATTTGTATGACGAGTAATCAATCCATCCTTCTCGAATTTCTTTATTATTCTGCTCATATAACTGCGGTCTATATCCAATATAGAGCATAATTGATTTGCTGTACAGGATTCTGTTTTGCTGATTTCAAAGATAATCCTTGCCTCTGTCAAAGAAAAACCGGAATTTAGGATATGCTGATTGAGCAGACCTAAAATACTGGTATAGAATCGATTAAATCCTCTTATTTCCGTGATA
>JAUNWG010000132.1 GCA_030540435.1 Eubacteriales bacterium | reverse complement strand
TCGTTAAATACATTTTTGAACACGGCGAAGTCGTTTTCGCCTTTTGCACTGTCCACATCATCGTTGATGGCGATAAAACGGACGTCATAGGCGGGGAAAATGAAATCCTGCAAACGCCCCATATAGGAATATTCCCGGCCAAGGCGGGAGAGGTCTTTGACGATCAGTGTGGAAACGGAATAATCCTCCACATATTTCATCATTTCCTGAAATCCGGGTCTTTGAAAATTTGTCCCTGAGAATCCATCATCTACGAAAAACATGGGATTGCGGAATCCATGTTCTGCCGCATATTTGGATAATAATGTCTTTTGGTTAGTAATGGAATTGCTCTCCCCGTCAAGTGCATCGTCCTGACTCAAGCGGCAATATAAAGCTGTGATCTTATCTGGCTGCTGGTTCATAGTAGCTCCTTTCTTCCCGTAATCCGGGATAACAGCCAGGTAAACGGTTGTCTATATTATAACGCACCTGTCCTCTCTTTTCAGCAGCTTTCATTCGGTTTCCTCCAAATTACCCGCCATGATACGGCGCAGCTTATCCAGCACGCTTTCCGCCCCTCCCTCCGCATAATGGGGAATAACATGATAGACGGTATTCCCTTCAACAACAGTCATTTCTTCCGTACTGAAATCAAACTCAAACGCGCCATCCTTGAAATGCTGTGCCACACGCTCGGCAATTTCCGGTTTCAGATTTTGGGGAAGTTTGCTTAAATCTGCAAAATCACGCAATCACATCACGCTCCTTCCTGAATGGTAGGATATTCAGCGTAATAACTGCCGGGCGGCCAAGCCCCTGCTTTTTGCGGATAATCAGGCTGCTGCGTTCCAATTCCTGAAATGCTCTTGTCGTCACCTGCCTGCTCCTGTGCAGCTTTCCTTTTGCTTCTTCCAGTGTAAAGTAGAGGCGAATCCGCCCATCTGGTTCTATGTATCCGTGTTCTCTGGAAATGCCCGCCCGGTCAAAAAGCATGGCATACAGAACCTTTGCATCGTTGGATAAGTCCAACGGTATAAGAAACCGGGGGAAGGGCAGATAGGCCGGTACGCCGCTGTCCTCCTTATAAGGTGTCAAAAAATCATTTTGCATTATGTACTCCTTTCCATCGATCCATCCCTGATTGATTGGATTGATATTGGCTATTTTGTTATTAACTTCTTCTCTTTAATTTCCGTCTAAAAATGGGCTGTCATGACTGTCTGAAAATCTGGCGCCGGAAAGAGAGGGACAGGGCTGTCCGGAGCGTCAGGTTTTCCAGTCTCTGAAAATCCAGTATTGGAAAATCCCATACAGGTTGAAGTGACAGAACCGATAAAGCGTCGGAATCGGAATCAACACCTGAACGGGAAAATCCCGTTTAGGTCAAAATCTTTCTGTGGACAGTTAAAAGCAGATTTTAGAGGGGTGCAGGGGATTTATCCCTCATACCCGTTGACCGCAACCCGGAACACCAGTAATTTCAAGGCTTTTCTGCTTCTAATTGTCCGCATAGTACCCGTCTTTTCCTGTCGCTGGCTGTTTTCTGTCTGCGGTGAACCTTCTTTGCACAGAGCTTACAGTATTTTGCACAGTTGGAGCCGGGCAGGAATGACCTGCCGCAGACTACACAGCGCTTTAATTCGTCCCGGAACAGCAGTGTTGTTTCCAACGACTCGTCCAGCGGGAGGACGGCTGTACGGAACCATTTACAGAGAAGTGAATAGGAAATACTCTGGACGCAGACACATTCCTCCCCATCATCCAGGAGAATACAGTTGCCGCCATCGTAGTTGCAGCATTCATGCACCAGCTTACGCATCCGGCGGTACTGCGGATAATTCATAACCGGAATTTTATTGCGGATAAAAACACCTCCTTCCTGACCGCAAAAAATGTCCCTCTACTATACAGTTCATTTTTGGGGCAAAAAGGAGGGGGCTAAGACAAACGGGAATTTATGCAAACAGGGAGGCTGCTGTGACTTTTCAGCCACAATAGCCTCCCTGCAAGGTTATATATTGAATTTATATCCAATGCCGCGGACACTGGTAATATAATCCGGGACATCCGGCTCAACTTTGAGTTTTTGCCTGGCACGGCTCATCAGGTTGTGGATCGCCTGTATTGTACCATCCTCAAAGTCATAGCCCCAAATATGATTTGAAAGCAATTCAAAGGTTATAACACGCCTGCGGTTGACAATGAGGACATGGATTGCATCAAATTCTCTGGCTGTCAAGGGAATCTCCTGTCCCCGGACTCGTACGATTCTTTCTTCCAGGCAGAAATACAAATCTCCAACCTGGATTTCAGTCAGAGGGAGAACGCTGCCAGTTTGTAGTTGCCGCTTTGCTGAAACAGCGGGCAGAGAATGAGCGGACGAAGATGGCTGCTTTTTCTGTTCCAGAACATATTTAATCAATTCATTTCGCTGCGCATCATTCAACAGGACAAACAGCTTTTCGCCAATCTGTTTGCCGTTTTCTGATATGTCCAATACGGCTAATTTCCCATAGTATCACCCCCTACTTGCTTAATGCGTCTTTTAACTTCTGGAAAGATTCTTCGCTGATAACATGCTCAATCCGGCAGGCGTCCTCCTCGGCTTGCACCGGATTAACGCCAAGTGCTATCAAACCAGAAGTAAGGAACTGGTGGCGTTCATAGATTTTCTCGGCAACCTCCCGTCCTGTGTCGGTCAAATGGAGAAAATAATCCTCGTCTATCGTGAGAAAACCGCCGTCCCGCAACGTGGCCACCGCATGACTGATGCTCGGCTTACTGAATCCCATGTGTCGGGCAAGATCAACGGAGCGTACCATGCCCTTTTTCTTCTGTAACATCAGTACAGCTTCCAAATAATCCTCGCCCGACGCATAAAGTTTCATTTTGTTTCTCCTATTCCGTTCGTTTGATAACTTCCCACATATTGACGCCAGGCGCAGTCGGAGCGGGCTGGTCGCAGCCATGACAGCCATTGCAACTATGATTACAGTCGGCTTGATAAGCCACTTTTCGGATATATCCTTGATTTTCCAAATATTCAAGTTCCACTTGGATGCTCCCTACGTCCTTATTCAGAAGTTCAGCCAACTCCTGAACACTATACGTTTTCCCGCTTTGCAAATACTCCAATAATTGAATTAACACGATAACTCCTTTCCTTTAGAAAATGACAAGACCGACGTGATACGCAATCGTTGCCATAATCAAAGCTGCAAGGACATAATAGATCGCAATTCGCACAGTCCATTTCATAGAGTGCGTTTCCTGGGCTGTTGCGGTCACGGCCATCAGGCAAGGCATATTGAAGAAAAATGCGAACAGGAAAGCAAGAGCTTCCGGTCTGGATATAACAGTTAGCATACTTGTACTAAGTGCCGCTGTGTCTACGGCAGTGGACTGCTCAATAGCCGCCCAAATATTTCCCGTGTTGAACAGGGAAGCCATAACTCCAAGAGAAGCCTCCTTGCCCATAGCGGAAGCGACAAAAGCGATAAACAGCTGCCACGGTAAACCAAACAGGCTTGTTACAGGTTCAATGAAGGTTCCTACTCTGTAAATGATACTGTTCGCCACATTTCCGTCCGCCGAGTAAGAAAGCAGCCAGAAGATGACGGAAATGCAAATAATGATCCGGAGTGCGCGGCTAAGTACATTTCCCATTTTGCTGAAAACGGAAGCAAACAGGCTTTTCCAATGGGGCTTATGGTAAGGCGGCAATTCCATAATCAGGCCGGTGCGCCCCTCTACCTTGTTCAAAGACCGGCCAAACACCTTATAAGTGATAAAGATGTGCAAAAATGCCGCGGCAAACAACGCCAGAACTACGACAGCAGCCCCATTTCCGAAGAACGTACCGCTGACAAGTCCGACTACGCCCCAGGTAGAAGCACAGGGAACGACCCAGGACAGGGCAATCGTCATAACGCGCTGTCCCCATGAATCAATGACCCTCGTGCCGGTAACTCCGCCGATGTTGCATCCGAAACTGACGAGGAAAGGCATAATTGCTTTGCCCTGTAATCCCAGTTTTGTCATGGTATCATCGAATACATAGGAAATTCGCGCCATGTAGCCGACATCTTCCATCAGTCCAAAGACAAGGCTGATTCCAAACAA
>JAUNWG010000131.1 GCA_030540435.1 Eubacteriales bacterium | reverse complement strand
GCCTGCACAGAACTGAGTAAAGTATGTGTTGATCAAGCTCTTATCCAGCATCTTGTACAGACCGACTGCAACTGTATACTGTGAAGAAATTCCCGCATTCAGGATCATTTTTGCATATACGAAATCCATCCAAGGAACCAGGAAACTGCTGATAACGGTATACACAACGATAGGCCGGCTTAACGGCAGCACCATCTGGAAAAAGATCCGGGCCTCACTGCATCCATCAATACGAGCAGACTCACAAAGCGCACGGGGTACTGTATCGAAGAAACCTTTCGCGATCAGATATCCCAATCCGGAAGAAGCAGAATATACCATGATCAGACCGATATAGTTATTGGTCAGGTTAAAGGTTTTCAATGTAAAATACACTGCGATCATTGCCAGCATACCCGGGAACAGGTTCAAAATAACGGCAATGTTCATGAGAGGTTTTCTGGCCGGAAACCGCATCACGGAGGTCGCATAGGCCACCATCAGTACGAACATGGTGGAAATCACACAGGTGAAGCATGCGATCACAAATGTGTTCAGGAACCATCTCGGGAACTGTGCCACCGAATCCGGTTGAAACAGCTTTATGTAGTTTATTACACTCCACTCTTTCGGAAGGAAACTGCTTACATCCATTCCAAAATAAGAACTGAAGGACATGCAGATCAGCCATACGATGGGGATCAGCCAGATGACTGCAAGCACGGCGATCAGCAGATTATGCAATACTATAGTAGACGTTCTGTTGTCTTTCATCTTTTTCATTATTGATACGTCCCCTCCTTATCTCCCTTGATCATGCTGTTAAATGCAATCAACGTAAATACTGCACAGATGATAAATACCATGATACCGATGACAGATGCCATCTTGTAATTATAGTAATCCTGCGTCAAACGGAACAGCCAGGTAACCAGAAGGTCTACTTCCTTAGCCTGGGAATTTGCCATCATCTGGTTGGTGGTCGTGTATACGTTCTCTGTCAAAAGGTAAATCACGTTGAAGTTATTGATATTCTTTACAAAGTCAGTGACCAGTGCAGGACCGGTTACAAATAACATATAGGGCATGGTGATCTTGCGGAAGATCTGGAATGGCTTTGCGCCGTCCACTCTTGCGCTCTCCAGCTGCTCAGTCGGAAGATTCATAAGAACACCGGTTGCGATCAGCATCTGATACGGAACTCCGATCCAGATATTGATCAGAATAATCATTACATGTGCCCAGCCCGGTGCAGACAGGAACGGAATATAACTTGTGGATACCAGTCCGATATTTCTCAGGAAATCCGTAAGTCCGATGTTCGCACAAATCGCATTGACGATACCTCCATTGGCAAAGAAGTTACGTACCAGCAGAAGAGAGACAAACTGCGGTACTGCGATCGTTGCAATGAACAGCGTTCTCCACAGCTTCGGCACACGGGTCTTCTTGCTGTTCAGTAAGAGAGACAGCAAAATACCGCCGATATAGGTAGTAAACGTAGCGAACAATGCCCATACCAGCGTCCATCCCAGGACACGTACAAAAGCATATCCGAAAGATACGGTCAAACCGCCTCCTCCAAACAGGCTGATAAAGTTAGAAAATCCAACCCAGCTGAACAGTCCGCTTGGCGGCATATGATTCTGATCATAATTTGTAAACGCTACCAGGATCAGCAATAGGATCGGAATCACAGTGAAGATCACAATTCCAAGTACCGGAAGTGCCAGTAATGTAATATGGAACTTTTCTTCCTTGTAAGAGATCAAATCCTCTTTAAAAGTCTTAATGTGCTCTCCTGCTTCCTCCATCATCTGAAGCTTATATGCATTCACCGTATTGCTGATCCAGACAAAGAACGCAACAATCCACACAACAAAGCTGAACAAAGAGAACAGAAGAATCTGGAATGAGTTATCATAATCATTGAACTCATTTTTCATTGTATCAATGTTAAAGGTTCTGACAGGAGTAATCGTACCCAGAGAACCAAACTTCGGAACATACTGCACCGCAAACTGGAATGTAAAGAGAATGACTGCGATTTCAAATATCGTCATAAGAGCAGCCTTCACATATTGCTTCCGGCGGGCATATCCTGCTCCCATCCACAGCAGTGACAACTTCACAAACAAATCACCCTTTGTCACTGCCTTTCCAAAGTCAGAAAAATAGTTTTTAATTGCCAAGATAGTCCCTCCTTTCGTTATTCAATCGCTGCTGTAACACCCTGTACCAGAGAGTCAAGGGCTGCCTGTATTCCTGCCTCATCATTTTTATTTAAGCTTCCCTGCGCCAGCATCTCGCCAAAGGTCGCTGCCGGATCCCAGTATTTTCCGCCGACTTTCTGAATCACACCGAACTCCGACTGTGCGATAACGGCTGCAATCGCATAGTTTGACTGTACCTCATCCGTTGCAACCGCATTTAAGTTAGTCGGTCCGATCTGACGGGCTTCAAAACGGGTAATCTGGGACTCTTCATTGGTCAGATATTCTGCCAGAAGTGCTGCCCAGCCAATGTACTCAGAGTAGTCATTTACTCCAATAAATTTGTAGCCAAAAGCAGACTTCATCTGTATCTGCTCATCACCGAGCGTATAAGTCGGAAGTTTTGTTGCCGCATATCCATCGCCAAATGCTTTCTGAGCTGCACCTGCATCCCAGGAGCCAGACACAACTGCACATAAACTTCCGGATGCGATCTGGTTGGAAGAATCGCCATCCGCAATGGACATAAATGCCGGATGTGCTGTGATATCAAGTATAGACTGGACAACCTGTACACCGGTATAGCCCTCCGGGCTGGTACCGTTCCAGTCAATGGCAGTTGTCTGATCCGCATTTAAATCGGTGGTAAAACCCGCTCCATAGAAAAATGCTGCATTATACCAACCGGAAGACAGCGTCATGCCGACTTTCTTTCCGGCTGCCTGCGCCGCATCCAGCATCGTATCCCAGGACTGTGCCTGTTCTTCCGAGATCACACTGGAATCATAGAACAGGAAGTAACTGTTATCTCCTGCCATAGGAAACGCATAAAACATATCATCAACCGTTGCTGCTTCCACGGAAGACTCACTGTTTGCCGCCTTGACATCTGCTATGGATTTTCCGGCATATTTCACATACGCCTCCTCATAATCATCCAGCTTCGCCAGCGCCCCCGCATTCACCAGATCATAGATCTGGTCGCTCGCAAAAGCAAACACATCCGCGGCTGCTTCCACATCGGTCAGAATCGTGTCCTTTGCAGTGGACTCAGACTCTACACCCAATTGAATGTCAAAGTTCACATCCGGATACTGAGCCTCAAATCCGGAAATCAACTCTGACAATAATGTCTGATCTTCCTCCGCGCCCCATACACGGATGGAAACTACTTCGTCCGCACTTCCTGACGAAGCCGCTTCTGAACCGCCGCAGGCAGTCAGACCTGCTGTCATCACAACCGTCAGGACAGCAGCCATTGCTTTTTTGAATTTCATATTTTTCCCTCCTTCATGTTTTTTGCGCATTTTGCGCAATCGGTTGTTCGCATTTTTAGTATATTCCTTATATTTTTTGTTGTCAATTATCCTAATTTGCCATTTATTCCGCTATTTTTTTGTATACTTTACCCATTGTTTTTATCTTTCCATTGCGCAATTTGCGCATTAAAAATAAAAACGGCGGTGTTGCAAAATACCGGGGCCCGGCAGCCCAGAATATTTTTCAACATCGCCTTCCTTTACATCTTCATATTCATTTTGTAGATTCACGTAAAATCACCTGATAGGCGAGTGCGCATTGTTCCTCTTCCATATTTTCTCCCAGCATTTCCAACATCTTCATGCAGGCTTTTCTTCCCAGCTCTTTCGTATCAAAATAAATACTGGTAACGGCAGGTACATTCCGTTCCATCTGGCGGCTGTCGTACAGACTGGCCAGCTTCAGTACCGAAGGAACATCCACGCCTTTTTCCCTGAGACAACCCAGCACCAGATTACAGATCGAATCATCCATGCACACAATTCCATCCGCACCTGCCCTAAGAATCTGTTCCACTGCCCAGGAAGCATTCCTGTAATCTTTTACTTCCATGAACATCAATGCATTGTTCACACGAATTCCTCTCTCCTGATGGGCATCC
>JAUNWG010000040.1 GCA_030540435.1 Eubacteriales bacterium | reverse complement strand
AAATTTCCCATCGATTAGGGATATTAGTTATCACATTTATTATGCAATGCTCGCCAGTTCTTTTCAAAGCATTAATCAAAGCATTCTGTCTTTCTGAAATATTATATGTGATAATCGTAATTTCAGTTGCCCCTTCAAATCTATCTAATACCTCTTGATACCCTAATTCATTCTTTGAATAAACAAATTTGGCATCATTTGTTTTAAATTCTTTTTTCACATCTAACAGCCTCCGCTCTCTGTCATCTATTCCACTGCCAAGTCTGCTTCTTAGTATCGAGTGGCTTAAACTGCGGTCGGCTCTGACAACAATCCTGGTGCCACAACCTCCGACATCTAATCCACAGCCTAAACCCTATCGCTATTCTCTGGCCGCTAAATTTTACTCCAATCGGACTGAAAAGTAGATATGTTTCCATACAAGAAAACCGAGCTTTCCGCAAGGCTTCTCTGGTGATACCAACCTTACAAAAAGCCCGAAAATACGCCACTTTTCAGCACTTATTTATCTTTCCTTGACAGCAAACAAACCGTCTCAACATGAGACGTGCGCGGGAATAAATCATACACCTTATATTTTTTCAGTTTATAGCCCTGTTCACGCAGGAGCTTGACATCTCGTGCGAGGGTTGCCGGATCGCAGGATACATAAACAATACGTTGCGGCGCCATTTGTCCAATTGCATTGATCGTTGATTGATCGATGCCTTTTCTCGGCGGATCAACGACAATAACATCTGGATGTATGTCTTGGGCGGCGAGCTGCATAGCGGCTTGTCCTGCATCAGCGCAGATAAACTCTACATTGTCAATATGATTTAATTTTGCATTTTCACGTGCGTTTTCCACGGCCTGCGGAACAATTTCTGCGCCGATCACAGTCTTTGCATCCCGTGCAAGGGCCAGTGTGATTGTTCCTGCACCGCAGTATAGGTCCAATGCTGTTTTTGTGTTGTCTAAATCTGCATATGCCAAGGCTGCTTCATATAACCGTTCAGCCTGTGCACGGTTTACCTGATAGAAGGCAGCAGGGGACAGCTGGAACCGATTGCCGCACAAGATATCTTCCAATGTACTATTTCCCCATAATGTAATATATTTATCTCCAAGAATGGTATTTCCCGGTTTCTTGTTGATGTTTAAGACGATGCCGCATAATCCGGGGACTGTTTTACGTGCAGCTGCGATTAAAGCGCCAGCAGCTGGGATTTTTGCACTTTTGGTAATGAGACAAAGTAAAACCTGCCCGGTAGCAAAGCCAGTGCGTACATAAATATGCCGAATCAATCCATTATGCGTGGTTTCGTTATATGGTGCAACATTATATTCTTCCATCCAGTTGCGTACACAGCGTGCCAGCTCATCCGATAATTCTGTTTGAATCAAGCATCGTTCCATTGGAATGATATCATGGCTTCGGGCGCGATAAAAGCCGGTAATAATACCATTTTCATTGCGTCCGACAGGATATTGTGCCTTATTTCGATAATGATGGATATGGTCAGAGCCGCAGACTGCTTCCGGTTCCATTTTTATGCCGCCAATGCGCTGGAGTGCATCCTGCACTTTTTTGCTCTTTGCACGCAGCTCTTCTTCATAGTCCAGATGCCAATAGCAGCAGCCGCCACATTTTGCAGCATGTGGGCATTCCGGCTCAATACGATGCTTAGACGAAATAATAATGCGTTCGATCCTGCCGAAGGCATAATTTTTTGCAATTTTTACAATGCGAATATCACATTGATCTCCAACCGCACCGCCGGGAACGAAAACAACCATATCCCGTATACGGGCAATTGAAGAACCATCACCGGAATAACCTACAATTTCAGCCCGATATATTTTATTCTTTTCCATAGCTTCCTCCAGTGAGAGATGAATTTTTTCTATTATACCATTGAATTATATTCTGGTAAAGATATGGCAGTGCCGCTGTGTGGAACATCTCTATCCTGTTATGTATTACACATGCCGATAAAAATCCGAGCATACCACTGAGTGGATATGCTCGGATAAAGTTTGTGTGTTGACCAATGGTTAAGTTAAATCATTCAGTAAACACGATATTTGGTTAATTTTCGCTTTCTCTGAGTCGTTCTACGATCGTCTGTTTTGCTACAGCACGGTAAACGATGATTGGCACGATACAACCGAACAGGACGAAGATCGGTGTGACCAGAAGGATCGGGAACAACGTCAGATGGAAAGAGAAGAACCAGAACATATTGCTGAGTACCTTGCCTGTCAACGGCTGTAGGATGAGGGATAACACCAGTGCGAGCAGAATAGAGCCAAGTGCATACAGCAGACCTTCTTCGATCAGCATGGTTTTCAACTGTTTGCCAGTCATGCCAATGGATTGCAGCATCGCAAATTCTCGTTTTCTTGTGATGATTCCGGTCAGGATCGCATTGATAAAATTGAGGATACCAACGATCCCGATGATAAGGCTCAGCACGCCGCCCATCAGCAGGAACATATTGCGGAAGCCTTCAAATTCTGCCTGATACGTTGCCTTGCTTTCAAAATCATAGGATGGATCAACATTTTCCGTATAATTCTTCAGATATTGCTCCATCTTCGGATTGGCTTCTTCTGTCGTATCAAAGAAATATACCATCACATCCGAGGTTCCGGTATCCTGCATGAAGGTTTGGTCATTTAAAATAAATTCATCTCCATCAGTAGAATACCGATAGCTCAGTGCGTTCGGAATAATTACCGTCGCTGCAACTTCATAGTCGATGTCCTGATAGTGAAGCGCACGCTTTGCCCACCGCTGGTCATCTCCAATTGCGTCCGGATCTTCATAGATTTCTCCGGTTTCCGGATTATAGAACTCGTATTCCTTTATATAGCGCAGGGTTACGGTATCGCCAACCTTTGCCCAGTTGGAATCCATAGCTGCATGCCCATAATCATCATCCCAATAGACAGCGGCAATTTTCCGGCTGCCGGGTTTGCCTACCTCGCTCAAATCGCCATCGAGCACCTTCATCTTACTCAGTGCAACAGAATCCATACCGTAAAGCAGTACACCATTCGCGAATCTCCCGCTTTCGTCCTGTTCCGCTTCATCAATCAGTTGATCCAATGTCTCGCTATCGTTAAAATAACCGCGTAGAGAACGGTAGTGTTCTTCTGTAATAAAATCGTTGATATCATCTGAAATACCATATACCTTTCCAGCGGATTTGATTCCCTCCTGCGTATTGATATCAGCAATGACATCCTCACCTACGCTGTGGTCACCAGAAAAAAATCCACCACCTGTCTGGAAATACCCAGCGTCAGCTACGATAAAATCACAAACCGAATTGTTAGAAAGATATTTATCCATATCAAAGCCGGTTGCGAATAGCGTTACTACGCTGAGAAGCACCACTGCCAGTGCGAGCGATAATAAGGTGACGATGGTTTTCCCGCGGCTGCGTCCAAGATTGGCTTTTGCCATGCCGAACAGGGAAATACCCTTTGTCCCGCGTTTCATTGTTTTGTGGCTGCCGCTTCCCTCGGTATAGCGTACAGCTTCGACTGGAGAAATTTTTGCCGCCATGCGTCCCGGTCTGTTGCACGAAATAAATACGGTCAGCAGAGCAAAAACGGCAGATATAATAAAGATGAATGGATTTACGGATACAACCCCCATCACGACACCATTCAGCTGGGATAGCACAAATGGTGTGAGCAGGGAACCAACACACCAGCCGAGTACCAAACCGATCGGAATACCGATCAGACTGAGTATCAAAGCCTGATGGCGGATGATGCGCTTGATCTGTCGGCCAGTCGTACCGATGGTTTTGAGCAGGCCATAGAACCGGATATCGCCCACAACAGAGATTTGGAAAATGTTGTAGATGATAAGATAGCCGGTAAAGATAATGACCAGCAGGACGACCACGAGAATCAGCAGGGTAGTGATATCTATACTGTCGGAGAGCTTTGCACCGGTATAACCCCAGTTGACGCCGATCTTGATAAAGTTATCCCCCTTACTTTGGCTTTCACTCTGATAACCGTAATCTGACAAAATCTGATTGAGATTTTCTTCAATATGACGACTGTTCTGGAACATGATATCCAGATTCCATGAGCCGGTAAGTCCGTCATTGCCCGGTGGTGTTACCTGCACTTCATTTAGAATTGCATTGACACGGCTATCCGGGATGAGTACATGGTTTGCAACGGTAATTTCATCCTTTTCCCACCAACCACACAGCGTAAAGGTCTGGGTGGTTTCCTTGCCGTCGACAAAGAAGGTCATGGTAAATTCTGTACCGAGCTTGGGTTCTACGCCGAGCAGCGACAGTACCTGTAAATCCGTCGCTGCTTCATTGGTATTTTCCTTCGGCAGTCTGCCTTCGATGGGATCGCAGTACATCCATTTCGCTTCGTTTTCATCACAATAGCTGATCTCGACATGTGACTTGTTAAACGGGTAATCCGTTGGCATACCGAGAAAATGACGCATACCATATTGCTGAATCAACGGGTGATCCTTCATCTCATTGCATTGTTCTTTTGTCAGCTCTTTAAAAGCGCCATGTGAATAGCCGCCGACCTGTCGGAAATTTGCCTGTTGATAGGCGTCATTGACTGACATGCCAATGGTGAACAGCGCCGTAAACAGCAGCGCAGTCAACGCAATTGCCAGAACTGCCATAATATTTCTGTTTTTCGATGCCCGCAGGCTTTTCCGGGACAGATTGCGGATACATTTTCGATTGGAAACGCGTACCATATCTGTCACCCCCGAACGATAATCTGACCATCCTCAATGCGAATGATCCGGTCTGCCATCTGTGCAATTTCTTCGTTGTGCGTAATCATCACAATGGTCTGACGGAACCGCTCACTGGTGATTTTCAGCAGTCCCATAACGTCCTGACTGGTGCGGCTGTCGAGATTTCCGGTCGGTTCGTCTGCAAGAATGATTGCAGGCTTTGCTGCAAGGGCACGGGCGATCGCAACACGCTGCTGCTGTCCACCGGAAAGGTTATTCGGAAGGTTTTGCAGTTTGCTCTCCAAACCAAGTGTTGCAATGATCTGGTCGATGTATTCCTTGTCTTCCGGGTTGCCGTCAAGCTGGATCGGCAGAACGATGTTTTCATACACATTCAAAACCGGGACCAGATTATAGTTTTGGAATACAAAGCCGATCTTTCTGCGGCGGAAAATCGTCAGCTCTTCATCCTTTAGGGTGGACAGCTCTCTGCCATCTACGGTCACTGTTCCGCTGGTTGGGCGGTCAAGCCCGCCGAGCATATGCAGCAGCGTGGATTTGCCCGAGCCAGATGTACCGACGACAGCGACAAATTCTCCCTTTTCTACTGTCAGATTGACACCATCCAGTGTGTGAACTTCCGCTTCGCCGCTGCCGTATATCTTTTTTAAATCCTTTGTCTCTAAAATAGACATATATTTCGCCTCCATAAATAAAGTCTGTATTGCTTGTTTCTACAATACAGACTTTACCATACAAATCTTTCCACATTCTTTCAAGAATCTAACACTTTTGAAAGATTTCAATTTCTTGGCAGATACAGTGAAAATGTCGCGCCATTCCCCGCGCTGCTTTTGACCTTGATATATCCGCCCTGTCCGGCTGCAATCTGCCGAGCGAGATATAATCCAATTCCCAGACCTTCGCTTTCTGCTACCTCCTCGGAGCGATAGAAGCGCCCGAATATTTTTGCCTGTTCGTCTTCGGAAATACCGATGCCGTTGTCTGAGACATCGATGCGGCAGAACAGCTCGTAGGGAATGACATGCAGCTGTACGCTGCCGCCCGCCGGAGTATATTTGATCGCATTGTCCAACAGGTTTCCGATGGCTTCCTCTGTCCATTTGGGATCAAAGGCAGCGGTTTCTTTGGTCTGGTCAAAATGCAGTGTGATTCCCTTTGCGGAAGCCTTGGGATGATAGGTTTCAGAAAGATGCTCCAGCATCGGCTGTACCGGTGCTTTTTTCGGATTTAATGCGATAATTCCGGTTTCCAGCCGGGACAGCTTTACCAATGCTTCAATAAGAATTTGCAGTTTTTGTGCCTGTCCATCCAATGCCGCAACACAAGCATGGCTGGCTTCTGGCAGCTCCTGCTCCTCCAACAGCTGGGTATACAACAAAATATTGGCGATCGGCGTTTTTGTTTGATGGGAAATGTCTGCAATCAGTGTTTTGATGTTGTCCTTTTCTTTTCGCAGATTATTCGCAGATACAGCGGAAGCGGAAAGATAGTGCGCCAGTCTGGTTTCCACACTGGACAGCAGGCTTTCATTGAAATCCTGTTCTTTATATGTGCCGCGCATCGCTGCGATCAGCATTTGATTGATATTGGTCAGGATGCGCTTTTCCCGCTGGTGGCAATACAGTGCATAGAACAGGGAAACCAGTGTGACAGCGCCACAGAGCAAAAGAATCCGTGTCATTTTATTTCACTTCCCATGTATAGCCGATACTATAGATTGTTTTTAGGTATGTTGGTTTGGATGGATTGTCCTCTAATTTATTCCGCAGGCGCTTCATTGTCACAGACAATGCGTTTTCATCGACATATTCCGCACCATCTGTCCAAATGCGGTCTACCAGATCGGCGCGGCTTACCGTATTACCGCGGTTGTTCACCAGTATCCGCAGCAGCTTCTGCTCCGTTTTGCTCAGCTCGACAGGCTGGCCGTTCTTTAAAAATTCCATCCGCTCAAAGTCAAAGCTAAAACCATCGAGCTGAATGCAGCTGTTCGGTGCTATGGCAGTGCGCCGCAGCTGGGTGTTGACCCGCGCACGGAGAATAGCCAGAGAAAACGGCTTTGTGATATAATCATCGGCGCCAAGCTCCAGACCGGTTACAATATCCATTTCCATATCGTTGGCAGTCAGGAGAATGACCGGCAAATTGCTTGTCTTCCGAATTTCTGTCAGGAGGTCCAATCCACTGCCATCCGGCAGGTTGACATCCAGGATCAGAAGGTTAAATTCGGTTTCGGACAGCATGTTTCGCGCGGCTTTTATTGTTTTGCACAGTGTAATTTGTTGCTGTTCGCTTTGCAGCGCCAGCCGGATGCCCTGACCGAGCGCCGCATCATCTTCTACCAGTAAGATTGTATTGTTTATAGATTGGTTCATTTTGTCACCTGATTTTTGATATCGTGCATTCATTATAGCAAATTTTATATGGAATGAAAAGTTTTGTCCATGTGTTTGCTATAGCTTTCAAAAAGTTTGTGCGCGCTTTCCGTCCAACGCATCAAAGGAACCTTGCAGCAGTAGCCCAATTCCGATACAATAATGATAAAACAACGATTGGATGGTAAATTCTCATGATAAAAGAGATACAAAATTATATAAAGCAGTATCAGTTAAATATATATCAGCTTGCCGTGCGGGAGGAAAGCGGTATGCAATCGGAGCGGTGCCAGCCGTGTAACGACTGCAATAATATTTATTCCATTACCAAGGTATTTTTGAACACAGCAGTTGGCATGCTGGTGGATGAAAAAAGGCTGCAGCTGGATGATACGATACTATCCATTCTGCAGCCCTATATTGATTTTTCGTATGATGATGTGTGGAATACTGTGACAGTTGCCCATGTGCTGTCCCACCGCATGGGGGTGGATGAGGGCGTCATTGACATTGACAGGGATGATATCCGAACCTATGGGACGAAGAATCATTTAAAATATATTTTGGATTATCCACCGAAATTTTCGGCAGGAAGTTATCGAAAATATACAGACTGCGGACATTACCTGCTGTCGCTCGCCGTAGAGCGTATAACCGGAATGACCGCGGATGATTTTATCCGGCAGAATATCCTGCATCCACTGCATTGTCAGCATACAGCATGGACACGGTGTCCGCTGAATCATACCATCGGCGCTACCGGCGCTTATATGCGCGCAGAGGATATCGCCAGGCTTGGCTGGCTATATGTAAATAACGGAAGGTATGATAACAAACAGCTGGTATCAGAGGATTGGATAAACCAGATGGAAAAAGGGAAATTTGACTTTTATCCGGTCAAAGGAACATCCTTTTTGCAAAAGGGAGGGGTCAATGGTCAAATGCTGCTGTACAGTAGGGAAAAACGCCTTGCTGTGGCATGGACAGGCTTTGAGGATGACCGGAAGATAAAGCAGCTTACAAACTTTGTTGCGGGACTTACCGAGTAATTATTTCGGTTTACGCACATAAATGTACCAGTAAGCACAACCGACACAAACCGCGCCGCCGATAATATTACCGATGGTGACAGGGAGTAGATTGTTTCCCAAAAAGCTGGCAATCGTCAGGCCGTCCATGTGAATCCCTGCTGCACTTGCGGCCTGCGCATAGGCGGGGACTGCTTTTGCGAACAACCCTGCGCTGATGTAATACATATTTGCAACACTGTGCTCAAAGCCACAAACGACAAACATCATAATGGGAAAGAATAAGCCGATGATCTTCCCGGCGACATCTTTGGCAGCAAAGGAGATCCATACTGCAATACATACTAAGAAATTACACAGGATGCCCTTTATCAGTGCATCCGTAAATGGCAAAGCGCATTTTGCAGCTGCCGTGGAAATTACACTGACGGCGAGCGCATTGTCAAACAGGCTGATCTGGTGGGAAAAGACCACAGCTGCGGCAACAAGTATGCTGCCGATCAAATTGCCAATATAGACGACGATCCAGTTTTTCAGCATACCACTGACAGTGATTTGCTTTTCCAGCAGCGGAATTGTCAGCAGACAGTTGCCGGTAAAAAGCTCGCTGCCTGCGAGGAGGACCATTGTCAAACCGCCGGGGAAGATACAGGCGCTGACGAGCTTGCTGACGGAAGCCAACGGGATGGAAACAGCGGCTGTTGTGGAAGCAATTCCGCCGATTGCAATGAACACACCGGCAAGAACGGCAAGCAGCAGCATTTTTCCAATCGGGGTATTGACTTTGTTTTTTCCGATGGCAATATAGTTTTGCGCTACTTCAGCAGGTGAGAAAAGATTCATACAAACGAACTCCTTTCAAATTTCGACTGATTTCTTTTTAGAATAGGATAATCGAATCGTTTTGTCAAGATATTGTCTGTATAAAATGGGTTTTCGGATAGCTGAAGGATATGGCGATGCATCCGGTAACTGTCTGAGCCGTGCAATTTTGATTGTACATCCAAAAATTGTTTATCCTTTTCGACAGTGTTTTTGCATAGGAAAACGGATTCTCCATACACTACTAGCACAGAGATCGGACGGGCAAGAAAAAGGAGATAACGAGTATGAACCGCAATTCTAACAAGCTGACTGTACCGGAAGCCAAGGCTGCAATGGAGCGTTTTAAGATGGAAGCTGCCAGCGAGGTTGGCGTAAAC
This sequence comes from Eubacteriales bacterium, assembly GCA_030540435.1. Lineage (GTDB taxonomy): Bacteria > Bacillota > Clostridia > Oscillospirales > Butyricicoccaceae > Butyricicoccus_A. The sequence continues at coordinate 11,779 of JAUNWG010000040.1, read as the reverse complement.
CTGAAGGAAGGCTACAACGGCGATCTGACTTCTCGTCAGGCAGGCTCTGTCGGCGGCCAGATGGTCAAGAAGATGGTCGAGGCATACGAGAACAGCATTAAGTAACACAGTATATTTTTAGGAAATAAACACGGTTTTATTTCCGGGACAGGCATCCTTCGGGGTGCCTGTTCTGCTGTTTTTACAGTTCATTCATATTTATGTGAGCTTTCGTTGAGTTTCGCGTGTTACACTAACTGTAATGACAGAGTAGGAGGATCTCGTATGAAATATCGTATTCAAGCGTTCCTTGCGGGGAGAAATGGAATAGATGCACTTTCCAGTACATTATCATGGATAGCGATTCTAGCAATGCTAATCAGCTTTTTTATTCCGCTCACATGGCTGCGGACGATCATTTATTACGTTTCCATTGTAGTATTTATTTATGCATATTATCGCGCATTTTCGCGCAATATCGCAAAACGGCAGGCGGAAAATGCTGCTTTTACCGGATTTTTTAAACGGAAAAAGCTCCAGATTCAGCAGCGGAAAACACATAAATTTTACCGTTGCCCCAAGTGCAAGGCAACCCTGCGTGTGCCGAAGGGACGGGGAAAGATTCAGATCACCTGCAATCGGTGCGGAGAACAGTTTGTGAAAAAAACATAACAGGCAGGGCATATGTCCGATCACAGCAGCCGGAGTGAATCCTTCACTTCGGTTTTTGCGTTGGGATCGGATATAGACGCGGTGAAGATTTTATTTCCGTGATAATTTCTGTAGCGCTTTGCAATTTGCACGCAAGCTGGTATACTAAGATTGTCAGGAGGAAGATTATGTTTAAGCTGTTAGTAATAGAAGATAATTTGGATTTGCAGGAGTTATTTATAAAAACGCTGCAAAAAAATAACTACCATACATTTGGAGCAGAGAGTGCCGAACAGGCGCTGAAGCTATTGGAGACGGAATACATCGACTTGATTATCACGGATGTCATGCTTCCCGGCATGAGCGGGTTTGAACTGATTCATACGCTGCGGGAGAGTCAATCCAATATTCCAGTGCTCGTCATTACTGCGAAAAGTGACATTGCCGATAAACAAATCGGCTTTACCTTTGGCGCAGATGACTATATGGTAAAGCCGATCGATCTAAAGGAAATGCTGCTGCGGGTCAGTGCGCTGCTCCGCCGGGCAAAGAGCGTGAGCGACAGAAAGCTGACCTTTGGGAATACAGTTCTGGAATATGATATCTGGACATTGACGGATGAAAACGGGACGCAGGTGCTTCCGCAGAAGGAATTTCAGCTGCTGTATAAAATGCTTTCCTATCCGGGCCAGATTTTTACCCGGCAGCAGCTTTTGGACGATATCTGGGGCGGTACGCAGGAGGATTCCCATACACTGGATGTACATATCAGCCGGCTGCGCGAAAAGATCAAAGCAAATACGGACTTTGAGATCGTTACAATACGCGGCCTTGGATATCGGGCGGTGAAAAAATGAAACAGTTGACCGCCTCTGCACTGGAAGAAAGCAGAAAGAACCGCAAGCTGCGGCAGCAATTTACGGGACTGTATTTTTTTATTGTTTTTCCGTTTTTCTTTGTCTTTCTGACGATCTTTTATGTTCTGCAAAAATATAATATTCTGCAGAGCAGACAGCAGAATACCTTCTTTTTCTCTATTGCGTTGGCATTGCTATGTATATTACTTGCATTTTGCGCCGCATATTTTTTGATGGTTATGATATTCCGCCCGATGGAAAAGTTGAATGAAGCATCCTTGCAGATCGCAAAGGGCGATTACTCTGTTCGGCTGCATTATGATGGAAAAATAGAAGAAATTGAAAATACCGTGAATAATTTCAATTTTATGGTACAGGAATTAAATTCCGTAGAGATGATGCGGAATGACTTTATCGGGAATATTTCCCACGAATTTAAAACGCCGCTGGCGGCCATCACCGGCTATGCGACGTTGTTGCAGGATGGAGAGCTGTCTCAGGAGGAACGGCAGGCATATATTCAAAAGATGTTTCTCAGCGTGGAAAAATTAAATGACCTGACAGAAAATATCCTGACGCTTTCCAGACTGGAAAATCAAAGCACACTTCCTGCACCGGTGAAATTCCGTCTGGATGAACAGATACGGGAAGCAATTGTTGTTTTGGAGCCGAAATGGAGCGAAAAGGATACGGTATTCAACATTGATCTGGAGGAACTCTATTATACCGGGCAGAAAACATTGCTGTTCCATGTCTGGCAAAATGTGATCGGGAATGCGATCAAATTCACCGGTCATGAGGGAAGAGTAGATGTTTCTCTTTTCCGCAAAAATGATGGGCTATTTGTTCGGATTTCTGATAATGGAATGGGAATGGATGGACAGACACAGGCGCATATTTTTGAAAAGTTTTATCAGGGAGATACGTCCCATCGTTCCCAGGGGAATGGTTTGGGACTTGCTATGTGCAAGGAAATTTTAAATCGCTGTGGTGGTATGATTACAGTTGACAGCAAATTGGGAGAAGGTGCAGTGTTTACGATTCAGCTCGCAGAGCAGGGAGAAGCGGAAAACACTTGATAGGATGAGGGAGGTATACATATGCAGCAGCGTTCCATCCTGCGCAACAAGACATATCTGTATTTAACAGAGTTTTTCTCAGGGATGTCGGTTATGGCGGTAGAGCTGGGAGCAAGCCGATTATTGGCGCCATATTTCAGCTCATCCCAGATTGTATGGACGATCATTATTGGGACCATTATGATTGCAATGGCGTTGGGAAACATCTATGGCGGCAGATCGGCGGACAAAGACCCAAATCCGGACAGGCTTTACGGCAGGATATTGATTGCTGCGATTTGGATCGCATTGATACCGGTCGTAGGAAAATATATTATTTTAGGTATTTCTGCACTGCTGATTTTTACGGTCAGCAGCAATTTCCTGATTATTGCCGCATTTGCCGCTTGTATGGTGATCTTTGTGTTCCCGCTTTTCCTGTTGGGGACGGTCACGCCGTCGCTGGCAAAATATACTGTAGATAGCCTGGATGATAATGGAAAGACAGTTGGCACATTGGGTGCATTTAATACCATTGGCAGTATTTTGGGAACCTTTCTGCCGACATTCGTGACGATTCCGGCTGTGGGAACAGCAATTAGCTTCCTGCTGTTTGCGGGTGTGCTGCTCGTGCTGACGATCATTTATTTTATTCATACGGGTAAGCTCGGCAAAAAGATACCCATCAGCATCCTTGTATTTATCTTATGCTGTATCTTTGGACACAGCAGCAGCTTTGCCTTTTGGGAGCCGTCGTTGACCTATGAGGGAGAATCCATTTATAACTATTTGCAGGTGAAAGAGGATGAACAGAATGTGATACTGTCTACCAATGTTTTGTTTGGCGTGCAGTCCATTCTGAAAAAGGATGCTTCCCTGACCGGTATGTATTACGATTATGCGATGGCAGCGCCCTTCCTTGCCGGAATTTCACAGCAGGAGCAAGCGGATATGCTGATCCTGGGTATGGGGACTGGTACCTATGCGACACAGTGCGAACGGTATTTTAATCATATAGAAGTGGAAGGCGTGGAGATCGACCAGAAGATTACCGATCTGGCCGGAGAATATTTTGAGCTGCCGGAGGATATCGACGTTTATACCTACGATGGGCGGGCATATTTGAACGCTGTCGAGAAAAAATATGATGTCATCATGGTCGACGCCTATCAGGATATTACGATTCCGTTTCAGATGTCCACAGTTGAATTTTTTACAATGGTGAAAGACCACCTCAAGGACAATGGCGTTATGGTAGTCAACATGAATATGCGCGGCACAGAGGAGGGGAACATCAACCAATATCTTTCGGATACGATTGCCAATGTATTTGATACGATATATACCGTAGATGTTGCCGGCTCGACCAACCGTGAATTATTTGCGTGTATGTCTGATGACGCCATGCAATGTTTTCAAACCGGCATTGCTGAAGAGAAGGATCCTGCGCTGCACCAGATGATGCAGCAGGTGTCAGATGGAATGGAAATGTATGCAGCCACAGATTACCTGATGACAGACGACAAGGCGCCGGTCGAGCTGCTGGGCATGCAGGTCATTGATGAATTGATTCAGGATGAGGTTTCCTATTATAAAGGAATTTATGAGCGGGAAGGCATACAAGGCTTGCTGCATGCAGCGGGCTTAGGATAGTGAAAATCGCATAGAAAAACAGCCCTCGGGATTTCCGAGGGCTGTTGCTCTGTGCGTAAGAATTTATCTGTTGTCGATCTTTTCCGGGTACAGGTCATGGTTTGCCATGCGGTTCCATGCAACATCTTCCCAGCGGGTGCCGGGTCTGCCGTAGTTGCAGTATGGGTCAATGGAAATACCGCCGCGCGGGGTGAACTTTCCCCAGACCTCAATGTATTTCGGATCCATCAGTTTGATGAGGTCTTTCATGATGATATTCACACAGTCCTCATGGAAATCACCGTGATTGCGGAAGCTGAACAGATACAGCTTGAGCGATTTGCTTTCCACCATACGTTCGCCGGGGACATAGGAAATCGTGATCGTTGCAAAGTCCGGCTGCCCGGTGATGGGACACAGGCTGGTAAATTCCGGGCAGTTGAACTTGACAAAATAGTCATTTTCCGGGTGCTTATTCACAAAGGTTTCCAGCACTTCTGGCGCATAATCGTCGCAATATTTTGTGCCCTGATTGCCAAGCAGCGTAATGCCCTGCTTTTCTTCTGTGGTTCTTCCTTCCATGTCTCACCCCTCCTTGCGCGCCGGGTCAGCGACGCCGTTTGCTGCAAATGCTGCGGCGCGGTCACGGCAAGTGCCGCACTTGCCGCAGGGCGTTTTGCCGCCCTCATAGCAGCTCCATGTCAGCTCATATGGTACGCCGAGGCGCAGACCTTCGTGTACGACATCCGCCTTTGTGAAATTGACAAACGGCGCTTCGATCGTCAGCTGATTGCCGCTGCCAATTTCAATTGCCTGCCGCATGGACTGATTAAAGGCATCGCTGCAATCGGGATATGCATTGCCTGCGGCATCATCGCTGTGTGCGCCGTAGTAGATCACAGAGCAATCCTTCGACAGAGCAATGCTGGCGGCAGAGGACAGGAATAACCCATTGCGGAACGGGACATAGGTGGAAACCGGCTTGCCGTCTGTCTTTTTCAGCTGATCCGCGTAGGATTCCTCCGGGATCTCATTGTCAGAGCCGACGAGCAGGGAACATTTGGTGTCGTACTGGAAAATGGTTGCAAGATCGAGTGTCAGCAGTTCAACGCCATAATATTTGGCAACAGCCTGTGCAGCTTCCACTTCCTTTGTATGCTTCTGGCCGTAGGTGATCGCCAAAGCAATAACATTTTCCTTGCCGTATTTTTCTATGGCAAGACCGAGGCAGGTAGTGCTGTCTACACCGCCGCTGGATAAAACAAGTGCTTTCATAGGGAATACCTTCCTTTTATCGATACAGCTGTAATTGCAGGTCGGAATCTGTGCGGAAGCGACCGCGCAGTGTAGTCGTTGTGGTTTTTGCATTTGTCTGACGGATGCCGCGTGCTGTCATGCAGCTATGACAGCCTTGGATCAAAACAGCAACATCTTCGGAATCCGTAACCATTTGCATGATTTGTGCAATATCCGTGCCAATACGCTCTTGCAGCTGTAAACGCTTGCTGACCATGTCCGCAATGCGTGCGATCTTGCTCAGACCGATTACCTTACCGTTTGGAATATAAGCAATGGTTGCTGTCATGTCGTACATCAGTGCAATGTGATGCTCACAGTAGCTGAACAGCTGGATGTCGCGCACAATCACCATATCCTTGGAATCGCTTTCAAAATCCATTTCGTCCTGAAAGGTTTTGCCGAACATATGCGCGATTTCTTCATTTGTATAATTCATACCCTCGAACACTTCGCTGTACATACGCGCCACGCGGTCCGGAGTGTCCTTTAAACCTTCACGGTCCGGATCATCGCCCAGCGCAATCAGGATACCGCGAATGTGTTCTTTGATTGCATTGGTATCAATAGCCATAATTTTCGTCCTTTTCTGCGGCTTATACGCCGCGTTTCTCTGGGTCCCAGATGATTTTATGCATTTGAAGCTGCATCGTAACATCATTCAGGACATGCTCCTGCATAAATGTAACGATATCGACCGGTTCAATTTTACCAAATACCGGACTGAAGTATACATGACAGCGGTTGGTCAGATCATACTGCCGGATGATTTCCAGCGCGCGTTCCAGATCTGTATAGCTGCCTGCAACAAATTTTACCGTATCCTGTTTGGTAAGCAGTGCAAAATTGTCAGTACACATCTGTGCTTCCATCCCGCTGCCCGGCAGTTTGTAATCCATCGTAAAAGCAATCGAAGGGGAGATACCGGTAAAGGGTGCAAGTGGTACACTGCCATTGGTTTCGATCTCGATATATCGGTTGTGATCCTGCGCCAGCTGCCGCAGCAGCGCTGCCATACCTTCGCGCAGCAACGGCTCTCCGCCGGTGAGTGTAACATTGTGTATGCCGGTTTGGTCGATTGCCTCGCAGATTTCCGCTGTTGTCATACGGGTGCACGGTACATCCGGTTCATTTGCCCACATCGTGTCACAGAAGGAACAGCGCAAATTACAGCCAGCAAAGCGCACAAATACTGCCAGCTGTCCAGCGTGCGTCCCTTCGCCATTGATGCTGACAAAGGTTTCTACTACATCAAAAGCTGCCATCTGTCAGCCCTCACCAGTATAGGAAGCGCAGTTGTTTGGCGTTTCATAGACGGTTGCTTCTGCTACCTGATAACCAAGCTCCTGCATACGGGTGTAAAAATACTGTGCGAAATTTTCTGCTGTCGGACGGAAGGAAACCGCAGTCAGAGAAAAGTCTTCTTCCTCCAGCGCTTCCAGTGTTTTATCGCGCAGCGTGCCGGTCTGATAGATCAAGGTATGATCCAGTGGCGTAACAACGGATTTTAATGCTTTTTTCAGCGTGGAAAAATCGACCAGCATACCGCATTCCTGGGCATCTGTCTGCAATGCTTCTCCGCAGACGCGAACCTGTACAAGCCAGTGATGCCCATGGATATTGCGGCATTTTCCGTTGTAATTGGCAAGGAAATGTGCCGCATCAAAGCTGGCTTCCGCTTTTAAGTAATACATACAAGCTCCTTTATAAAATAGAAAACAGCAGGCGCACACCAGCCTGCTGTCAAATCGATCTGTTTCACAGTAGCCCTGGTTTTGTTTCGAGACAGGATGGTGCAAACGAACTGTCTGTTATTTGATTTCCAATATACTATACCACTGTTGCATGACAGTTGTCAATCATTCGATCAGCATCAATATACAATTCTGCAAAAACAGAAAATGAGTAGTAACACATAACTGTTCCATGCTATAATGTCTATATAGGGAAGGTGCTAAATGGAAAATTGGGCCTGATTCTGTACAGAAACAGCTTCATACAGCAAAAATTACGTGTCTTCCTTGAATCAGCATGAAAAATGTGATAGTATAACGATTGAACCTGCGGATTCCCGCAGGAACCACATGGAATATAATGGAGACTTACGATTTATGAAATGCAAAAGAATTGCAGCTTTTTTTCTGGCGGCATGTACCGTCTTTTCCCTGGTCGGCTGCGGGAAAACAGAAACACCGGAATCTTCCGGTTCCGGCAGCGGTGTAACCGTGGACGGGCAGCCGACACTGGAACAGATCTATGCCGCGAATACATTGGAGGCATATCAAAAAGCAGGCATTCAGCCTTCTCTCAGCACCTGTCTGCGTGAAGGGGAGGAGAAGGTAGAATCCAATTACCTGCTGACGCTTTACTTTGATAAAGAGCTTGGGCTAATCACGCGCTTCCGCGATCCGGATCTTATTTTCCGTTATTACTTTAACAAGGACGGAACAAATTTCATGTGCGAGGCAGATGAAGATGAAAATGTCACAATGACGATTCTGGCGGGCGAAATGAGTGACGATGAGGATGCGCCGACATATCCGGAGAAAATGTTCCAGCGGTATAGCTTTGGGTCATTTAGTGCAGATGAAACCATTGTTTCCTGCGAGGATAATGGAGATACCTACCATATTGTAACCGATATCTCTGCGGCATCGTTTCAGGATAGCTCCGGCAGCACGTATGCGTATTCCACACAGGAATATGATGTAGAAAAGAAAACGCTTCGCATTCTGGATACCTTCCGCACCTATAAATTTACCGATCACAGCGGCAATACAAAGGAATGCACGTTGTCGCGCTGCATGACCTATGGCGAAGAAGTTTACGATGTGCCTGACTGTATTGCGAAGGCGATCCGGGATACTTCATGGACTCGCACGTTTACAATAGAAGCGGACGGCGAGGAAACAGAAATTGCAGTGCCGGACAGCATTCCGGTTCTTGTGCAGGCGCCGGACGGCTATGAAGCTTATAAGGACAGTGAGCATGAGGTTCGATATCTGATCGATCTTCCAGAAGACAAAGTATATCAAGACCGAACAATTTATATTGCGCCAAAATAAAACAGCATCCAATAGCTATCGATATGACCCCTGTGAGAAACAAGGAAGAGAAAAACTGTTTCTCATGGGGGCATTGTCATGTTTGGAAAAGAAAAAACGGTTGTGGTAACGTAATATAGTCCGCAATCGCTTGCTTATGTTAAAAAATTTTATTTTGTCGTATTCGGTGTAGAAAATTCTGATTTTTTTGAAAAAATATCGATGTTTTAGGTTTTATGTGCTCGGATTGGGAGAGATAGAAACATTTATTCTACAAGATGAAATTGCCGATATGTTATAATATGAGTACGGAAATCGGATAGTAGAAAGAAGGAATTAAATTCCTTTTATCGGGATATAGAATATATGATATATGATGTGGACAGAGAATGTAAAACGGTGATAAAAAAGATCAAGGCGATTTGTAATGCTAAGGGTATTAAGCCCAATGAATTAGCCAAAAGATCCAATATTGCCACTTCTACTATCAGTTACATATTAAACGGCAAAACACAGCCGCAGATTTATACATTATTGCAGCTTTGTAATGCGCTTGATATTACAATGGAGGAATTGTTTAGCAAAACGAAGAGCGAAAACAACTTGAATAAAAAAGCGCGAAGAAATACAGCATTAGGCGAAGAATTTGAGGCTGATGACTTGCAAATATCTGAAATGCTGGTTGAATCATTGTCCCAAATTCAATTAACTGATGATGAGATGAAGCTGGTAATGTGTTATCGATATTTCCCTGATGAAAAGAAAGAACTGCTGAAAACATATACCGATATGCTTCAGCAGTATAGAGAAATTGAAGATGCTTCAATGATGAAAGAATCAGGTTCAATATGATATCTATTTCAAGTAAGTTGATAAATCGGGAGGGTTTTCTCATGAACAAAATTTTTAAGAAAAGTGTTGCTGCCCTAATGGGCACGCTGATGATTGGAAGCGTTGCGCTGCCAGCGATGGCTGTTGAGAAAGCCGATGAGGACTCGAACGTAGTGATACAGCGTGAAAATGAGATAACTCCACAGACAGCTAATATTTCGCTAAACACTTTTTCCACTTCGAGTAGTATCAAGGTGGCTTGGGTACGTCCGAATGGCGCTGTGAGATATGTTGTGACCTGTGGAAGTCAATCACAACCCTTGAATTCGTCAGAGTCAAATCCATCCGTGATATTTACTGGTCTATCTTCAAAGACAAGCTATTCTATAACCGTAAAAGCGTATAATTCATCCGGAACAATAATTGCTGCAGGCTTTACAACTGCTTCCACAAGATAATACAAGAAAGTATCATATTATCAGGATGTGAAAGCCCTTTGCTTTTATCCAAATACCGGATAAAAGCAAAGGGCTTTATATTATTAGCTTACATCTTGACATACCGTGTTGGCGAATGCATTTTGAGCAACAACTGTAGTTGCAGGAATGGTTACTTTTTGCAAGGATTCGCACGAGTCAAAAGCTTCCGCTTCAATCGATTGTACACTTTGAGGAATTTCAACCATATTCAGAGAGGTACAAGCAGCAAATGCTCGCTTTCCAATTTGTTGAATATGGTTGGGAATTGTTAAATTATTTAAATTTTCACATCCAAAAAAAGTTTCATTTTCTATTCTAATTAATTCATTTGGCAGTGTGATTGAAGTCAAAAGATAACAGCCCATAAACGCTTCGCAGCCGATTTCAGTTACACTGTCAGGAATATCAATACTTGAAAGGTTGCTTAAATAGAATGCACCTTTTTTAATTCGTTTTACTGTGTTGGGAATTGATAGTTCCTTAATTGCAGTAGATGCAAAGGTATAATCTGCTATTTCAGTTAAAGCATCAGGCAAATTTATATTTTCAAGGGCGGAGCAAGAAGAAAATGCCGCCGCTCCGATGGTATCCACAGTCTCAGGTAGATGAACGTCCGTAACATTTTCGAATGAGAAAAACATTTCCGACCCTATTTCTGTGATCCCGTCTTTCACTTCAATTGTTTTAATGGAAGAAGTGTATTCGCTCAGCTGTTCTGTTGCTTCGGTTGCGCCGGTTCCTTCTATTACAAGCCTGCCATCCCTGTAAAGCGTCCAATCCGCGGATTCTCCGCAGCTTGCCTTTGTCGATCGTGTTGTAAAATTCGACAGCCTGATTCACCCCCAAAGCTGCGCCAAGTATCACAGCGACAGACATAATACAATATACGAGACGTTTTTGAAATTTCGTAAGCTGTCTCCGCTTTTTCTTAATACAATACTTGTTCTGTTGTAGCTTTTTCAGGTCAGAGAGAAATTCATCCGCGGTTTTATAACGCTTTTTTCTATCAAATGCGCATGCTTTTAAAATAATATCGCCAAATTCAGGGGAAGCGGTTACAGGAAAAGGGAGCGGTTCACCGCTCATGCGTTGTTGCATTGCATATTCTTTATCCTTGTGATAAACAATTTTTTTGTCTGTATCGATAAAGGGATCATGGTTATTGTTCATCAGCCGGTATAACATCATACCGACAGAGTAAATATCGGCTTGCTTGTTTGTTCTCTGACCAAAGTATACCTCAGGGGCCATGTAAGAAAATGTTCCTTTTATCGATAAAGAAGACAAGGTTTTAGAAACAGTTTTTGCAACGCCAAAGTCTCCCAACTTGAATTTACCATCTTTGCTGACCATGATATTATCCGGTTTGATATCCCGATGGATAATCCCCTTTTTATGACAAGCAGAGAGTGCGGTACAAATGTCTACACCAAGGCGAATAACATCAGATTCTTGCAGCTCATTATCAACGCAATATTGAGAAAAGCTATTTAAGTACTCCATTTGGATGTAGACGGTTTGCCCGATCTGTTGTTCCTGTGGCATCATCAAAAAATCCTGATATGCCACAACATTTTCACAGTCTGCAAGCGTATGAAGGATTTCTGCTTCACGCTGAAATTCTTCTGCCAGCTGTGAGCAATAATTCGATGCGGAAAGAATATCGCCGCGGTGTTCGCGCAAAAGTATATTTGCTTCATTTTCATTCGCGGGGAAGTTGATGATCTTAATTGCACTGACGCAGTTAGGGTCATTTTTCTTTTGCGCTTTGTAAACAGTACCGTATGTTCCGGCACCGATCAGTTCAGTAAGTTCCCAATCGCTCCATTGTTCTGGCAGCGTGGGAATAATAGGAGTTGACAATTGGCTTAACATAGAAAGGCTCTTTTCGTGTAACACAGAAAGGGGATTTGAAAATAGAAAGCAATTACAGGCAGTACGTTGTACTTAAT
>JAUNWG010000039.1 GCA_030540435.1 Eubacteriales bacterium | reverse complement strand
CTGTGCTTGGTGACGTCAACTGGGCTATGGTGGCATCTGCATCCGTATTGGCTGGTGTGCTGTCCATCCTGACCAGCGTTGCCGGTTTGCCGGAGGTGGACGAATGAGCTACACGGTAAAAATGCAAAAGCCTGCATCATACGCAAATAACTCCTACGGATCCGGGACGATCGGCAGCAGCGCGTGCGGTCCCGCTGCGCTGTGTAATTGCCTTGCCAACGGCGGGATTGCGGATATATCTGTGCCAACCATGTGCAAACTGGCGGTATCCTGCGGTGCCCGGCAGACAGGCGGCACAGTGGAAAGCGTACTGCTCAAGGCAGCAGGCAGCAAGTACGGGTTTACATATTGTAGCACGAGCAAAAATACGGAGCTGCTTGCCCATCTGAAAGCTGGTGGCACAGCCATCTGCTACTGCGGCGGTGGCTACCCGTTGTTTTCTGTCGGTGGCCACTATGTCGCCGCTGTGGGCGTGGACAGCAGCGGCAAGATCGTCATTGCGGACAGCCTGTATTACGCCAACAAGTGGACGTATAACAGCACACGTAAATCTCAAATCACGACAACCAGTACACGCGGGCTGGTAATGTGCAGCATTACCGCACTGGGAAAGGCTACAGCTGACCGTAGCCCAAGCTATTTCCTTATCAGTAAAAAAACGGCTGCGCCGGCCCCGGAAAAGCCGCAGTCAACCGAAACAACCGAGAAAACACAGGAGGACGACGATATGATTTATAAGACCATCAACGACGTGCCGGAATGGTATCGCCCAACCGTACAGAAGTGCATTGACAACGGCGGTATTAAGGGTGCAGGAAATGGTGAACTCAACCTGACAGAAAGCGAATGCAGAACCTTGACTATTCTGGATAATATGTCGGCGCTTGGCTCGATCGCACCGGTCGTGTACAAAACCATCGACGATGTACCGAGCTATTATAAGGCTGCTGTTCAGAAGCTGATCGATCGCGGCGCAATCGCCGGAACCGGAAACGGTGAGCTGAATATCAGCGAGGATATCTGCCGGTCGATGACCATTCTGGATAATGCGCATCTGCTGGATGCTGTGACGGCGGCGGATGTGGATGTTGGGGAAATGGTTGAGGAAAATTGAAGTAAGAAATAAGACGCAAGAAGCAGCCACGCTCACACAAAAAGCCCGCCAACCATAAAGGTCAGCGGGCTTTACGACTCCATCAAACGATTACACTCATCTACGCAAATATTATATTGAGCAATTAGTTTATCATCGTTTGGATTTTCCTCAAGTTTTATAGCCAGATCATCCATTAAAGTTTCTAATTCAGCAATTCTGCGCTGGATATCTGTGGTGTTCATACGCGGTATGCTCCCTTCTATTAGTATATGAAAATTATAATACAGTTTGCATAATTCGACAAGAGAAAACCCTGCGCAAGTGCGCAGGGCCTCTTCCCTTCCATACAGACTTTACGCAGCCTGATCGGTTTCCAATATCGTCAAAAGTAGAGTGATGAACTCAGTTGAGCGTGGTCTGCGCGTCAACAGATATCCTAAATTTGCAAGACGTCGCTGCCCGCCATTCTTCCAAGCAGAAGCGATGGTTGATCGAATATTACGTTCAACGCATGTCCATGCCGTACCATAGTGTTTTGCCACAGAAGGGTATAGCCACTTGGTTACCATAAGTAAGCGGCACGGCTGTTTGTGCGCGAGAGCAATGGCATAGGCCGTCTGAAAAATTCCAGTTGTATTCGTTGCGCCAATATAGCGAAGTAATGCATGGGTTTTCATCAAAAAAATTTCGTCAACATGCATCGTGTCCATCTTAAAATCTCCTTTACATTTTGCGTCTACACTGTTTTTTACTTCCCGATTTACTTCCCGCTTTTTCTGATAGATTCTGATGGATTTTGAGGTTTTACAGGCAGACTTTAAAGAAAGTCAATCTCATTCAAACGCGAAAAATGTACGAAAAATCCCTGTAAAACCACAGATACATGATTTTACAGGGACAAAAAAGTTATGGAGCAGGTAACGGGAATCGAACCCGCTTATTCAGCTTGGGAAGCTGACGTTCTACCGGTGAACTATACCTGCATATCGGGAACATAATTACTATATCACATCCTACCCTTTTGTGCAAGCGAAAAAAGTCGGTTTTCCTGTACTTGTAGGGAATTTCAAGCATGAAAGTTGATTTTATGCACGTTGTATAGTATAATACAAACAGGGAATATATGTGGGTATGGAGGGATTTGTATGACAGCCCAGAAAGAAGACAGGCGTATCAGGCGCACCAAACGGCTGCTGCGGCAGGCGCTGGCAGAGCTGATGAATGAAAAGGAATTTAAGGACATCACTGTCAAGGAAATTACAGAGCGCGCGGACCTAAACCGCGGCACATTTTATTTCCATTATACCGATACATACGACCTGCGTGAAAAAATCGAAAATGAGCTGTCAGACAGTTTCCGCGAGGTTTTGTCCAGCTATCATCCGACACCGGAAAATTATTCCACCCGTCAGATGCTGGAACGGGCTGTTGGCTTCGTTGAGGAAAATAAATTTCTGATCCGCACCCTATTCAATAGCAATTCCGGGGAAGGTCTGCAAACGAAATTTATGGCTGTAATCGAACAGATTATTGTCCAGGCAGCGGCACAGCTTTATCCGTCAGAGAGCAGACTGCTCAATAAATATCGCTGTCGCTTTCTCTCCTATGGCGCCATCGGCTGCCTGCATATGTGGCTGCAGGAGGAAGGAAATCTGACCAGCCATGCACTGGTGGATGCTCTGGATGAAATGTTTAATGACGTCATTCATCTTTAAAACGGATCAAAGGACGGTCTTTTTCATGTGAAAAGACCGCCCTTTTTGCGTTATTCTACGATTTTATCCACGGCATTGGCAGCTTCCTGTGCGGCATGGCTGACCATACCGGCAGTCCGATGTGCGGTGCGGGAGACATCTCGCCCAGCAGACGTCCCTGCGAGGGCACGATTGGCAGCAATCGCTGCGGCAGCAGCGCCCGCCATACCAGTGATAACACCCACTGCAAACATACTTGTATTCATAGCTGTTTTCCCCTTTCACGAAGAATCTATCTACAGTTTGGGCATAGCAGAAAAATATATACAAAAAGTTTCTGGAAGAACGGGAAATCCCGATCATATCGTATAATTTTTGACATATTAACAAATTATTGAATAAAAAATCACGCATCCTGTGCATTCCGACGGAAAGTTTCGAGGGCGTTCCGGTTTACAAATCTTCGTGCACGGTATATAATAAAAATGTAAAAACCAGTAGAAAAGTTACACCTTTAAGCCGCTCCCGTGAGTGCGGCAAGGCGTTTGGAATAAGTGTTTTCAGAGAGCATAACGGGTATGGTCTACCCTTCTCTGGATTTGCGGCTTCCCGCCTGAGGTGCGGAAAAGCCGTTTTTTATTGCCTGTTACAAAAGGAGGGCAGTGTATGCAGCAGAAAAAGAAGGCTGAAATCATGGATGAAGGCGCGATGCGCCGTGCGGTCAACCGCATATCCTATGAAATAACGGAACGCAATCACGGTGCGGCGGATATCGTGCTGGCAGGTGTGCGCACACGCGGTGTTTTTCTTGCGCAGCGGATGGCAGATAAGATCGAAGAGGTAGAAGGCATCCGCCCGCCCATGATCCCGCTCGATATCACAGGCTTCCGTGATGACCAGCAATGCAGTCCGGAGGATATCCAGCTGCCGGAAATCGAGGATATCGCACACAAAACCGTTATCATTGTAGACGATGTCCTTTCAACAGGCCGGACTGTGCGCGCCGCGATGGAAGCAGTGCTGCATGCCGGACGTGCGCAATGCATCCAGCTTGCTACACTGATTGACCGCGGGCACCGCGAGCTGCCCATCCGTCCGGACTTTGTCGGCAAAAATCTGCCGACTTCCCGTTCGGAAACCGTGCAGGTTTATATCAAAGAGCATGACGGCAGGGACTGCGTTGTCATATTAGACGCACCCACCGGGAAATAACGGAAAAGAGAAAACAATTATTAATGAGATCAGGAGGAAAATTTTATGTCTGTCAACACACTTGTAAACAAGATCCGAGAGAAAAATAACCCGACCGTAGCAGGACTGGACGCGCGTTTGGAATACATTCCGGCACACATTACCGACAAGTATATTGCAGAATACGGCAAGACCCTGAAAGCGGCAGCAGCCAGCATGATGGAATTCAACAAGGGCCTTATCGATGCGCTGTATGACATCGTGCCGGCGATCAAGCCGCAGGCTGCTTACTATGAGCTGCTCGGACCGGACGGCGCTGTTGTCCTGCGCGATACCATCGCATATGCGCACGAAAGGGGTATGTATGTCATTGCCGACATCAAGCGCAATGATATCGGCGCGACTGCAACTGCGTATGCACAGGCATATCTGGGCTGCAGCGAGGTCGGCGGCGAGAGCCTGCCGGTATATGACAGCGATTCCTGCACCGTAAATGCATACCTCGGCACGGACGGCATCAATCCGTTCCTCTCCGAATGCAGCGCACGTGACAAGGCCATTTATGTTTTGGTCAAGACCTCCAACAAATCCTCCGGCGAATTTCAGAACAAGCTGATGGGCGATCAGCCGCTGTATGTCCGCATGGCAGAAAAGGTTGCCGAATGGGGCGCGGAGCTGATGACCGAATGCGGCTATTCGCAGGTCGGCGCTGTCGTCGGTGCAACCTACCCGGAGGAGCAGAAGATCATCCGTCAGATCATCCCGCACAGCTACTTCCTTGTGCCGGGCTACGGTGCGCAGGGCGCAACGGCAAAGGATATCGCAAATGCATTCAACGATGATGGCCTGGGTGCGATCGTTAATTCCTCCCGCGGCATCATGTGCGCATGGAAGAAGTGCGATCTGGATTATCAGGAGGCTGCAAGACAGGAAGCAATCCGGATGCGCGACGATATCGTCAGTGCGATCCGTTGAGCGTTGCCACACAAACTACATTTATATTTTCGTATTCATTATACATTCACGATCGCTTTTATCAAGATAAAGGAGTGTTTGGAACTTTGAAGAAGGCCTATCTCCTGCTGGCTGACGGCACGCTGTTTGAAGGCGTCAGCGTCGGTGCAGAGGGCGCAGCTATTGCAGAAATCGTATTTAACACCGGTATGGCGGGCTATCAGGAAGTACTGACTGACCCATCCTATTATGGACAGGCCGTATGCATGACCTATCCGCTCATCGGCAACTATGGACTGAATGCAGAGGATTTTGAATCGCGTAAATGCTGGGTATCCGGCTTTATCATGCGTGAAGCCTGCGCATATCCTTCCAACTGGCGCTGTGACCGCTCGCTGGATGCATATTTGAAAAAGGAAGGGATTGTCGGTCTTGCAGGCATTGACACCCGCCGCCTGACCCGTATCCTGCGCAGCAGCGGCGTTATGAACGGCATCATTTATTCTGAAGGCAACGAGCCGGACGAGGCTACGATCGCTGAAATGAAAGCATATAAAGTGACCGGCGCCGTCAAAGCAGTTACCATCAGTGAGCCGGAGGTCTATCCGGCAACCGATGCAGACGAAAGCTCTTATCGTGTCGCACTGCTCGACTTCGGCGTAAAGCGCAATATCCAGCGCGAGCTGTGCGCACGCGGCTGTGAGGTCACAGTCCTTCCGGCGCATACCGACCCGCAGGAAATTCTCGGCGGCGGCTATGACGGCATTATGCTGTCCAACGGCCCCGGCGACCCGGCAGAAAATACCGAAATCATCGAAAACCTCAAAGTATTGACTGCTTCCGGTATGCCGATCTTCGGTATCTGCCTTGGCCATCAGCTGCTGGCGCTGTCCATCGGTGCACAGACACATAAGATGCGCTTCGGACACCGCGGTGTCAACCATCCAGTCAAGGATTTGGCGCACGACCGCACCTACATCACCAGCCAGAACCACGGCTATGCGGTTGTCGGCGAAACAGTAGACCCGCAGATCGCACGTGTCAGCCATATCAATATCAATGACAATTCCTGCGAGGGCATTGAGCATCTAAACGCTCCGATCTTTACCGTACAGTACCACCCGGAGGTCAAGCCGGGCCCACAGGATACCGCGTATCTGTTTGACCAGTTTATTTCACTCATGAAGGACAAGAAAGGAGGCGACCAGTAATGCCGCTGCGCAAAGACATTCATAAAGTAATGGTATTAGGCTCCGGTCCGATCGTTATTGGTCAGGCAGCAGAATTTGACTATGCCGGCACGCAGGCCTGCCGCGCGCTGCGCGAAGAAGGTCTGGAGGTCATTCTGGTAAACTCCAATCCAGCTACCATCATGACAGACAAGGCAATGGCAGACAAGGTCTACATTGAACCAATGACCATTCCGTGCGTCCAGGAAATCATCAAAAAAGAACGCCCGGACTCCATCCTGCCGACGCTGGGCGGACAGACCGGCTTAAACATCGCCATGGAGTTGGTTGCAAACGGCTTCCTGGAGGAATACGGCGTAAAGCTGCTGGGTGCAAATCCGACCACGATCGACAAAGCAGAGGATCGCCAGCTGTTTAAGGATACCATGGAAAAGATCCATGAGCCGATCATCGCCTCCAAGGTCGTGCACACAGTAGATGACGCGATCGCGTTCACCCATGAGATCGGACTTCCCGTTATTATCCGCCCGGCATATACCCTCGGCGGCACCGGCGGCGGTATCGCATACACATGGGATCAGCTGAAAGAGATCGCCGCTTCCGGTATCCTCTACTCCCGTGTCGATGAGATCCTTGTTGAGAAGTGTATCGCAGGCTGGAAAGAAATCGAATACGAAGTCATGCGCGACGGCAAGGGCAATGTCATTACCGTCTGCAACATGGAAAATATTGACCCGGTGGGCGTACACACCGGCGACTCGGTCGTTGTTGCGCCGAGCCAGACCCTGTGCGATTACGAGTACCAGATGCTGCGTACCTCTGCACTCAAGATCATCACCGAGCTGGGCATTGAGGGCGGCTGTAATGTACAGTTTGCATTGAACCCGGATTCGTTTGAATATGCCGTCATTGAGGTCAACCCGCGTGTATCACGCTCCTCTGCCCTCGCCTCCAAGGCTACCGGCTATCCGATCGCAAAGATTGCGGCAAAGATCGCGGTCGGCTACGGTCTGGACGAGCTGAAAAACGCGGTTACCGGTCAGACAGTCGCATGCTTTGAGCCGACGCTGGACTACTGCGTCGTCAAGTTCCCGCGCTGGCCGTTTGATAAGTTCGTATATGCAGATAAGACCCTCGGCACGCAGATGAAGGCGACCGGTGAGGTCATGTCCATCTCCAACAGCTTTGAGGGCGCACTGATGAAGGCAGTCCGCTCGATTGAAATGAAGGTCGATTCGCTGTCCATGCCGCTGATTGCAAAGATGAGCGACGAGGAAGTGATCGCCAAGGTAAAGACCTGCGATTACGAGCGTATCTTCTCCATCTGCGAGGCATTCCGCCGCGGCATCATGACGGTCGAAGAGGTATTCGAGATCACAAAGATCGACCGCTGGTTCCTCAACGGCTTCATGCGTATCATTGATATGGAACACGCGCTGGAACAGGCGGAGGAAATGACATCTGAGCTGTATCTGGCAGCGAAGAAATTCGGCTTTACCGACAAGGTCATTGAGCGCCTGTCCGGCCTGTCCGTCGAAAAGGTGCACCGCCTGCCGGTCTACAAGACCGTTGATACCTGTGCTGCGGAGTTTGAAGCGGAGACACCGTATTATTACTCCACCTATGACGAAGAGACCGAAGTCAAGCCGTCCACCGGCAAGAAAAAGGTTCTCGTCCTCGGCTCTGGTCCGATCCGCATTGGACAGGGCATCGAGTTTGACTACTGCTCAGTACATTCTGTCTGGGCGCTGCAAAAGCTGGGCTGTGAGACCGTTATCATCAACAACAACCCGGAGACCGTCTCCACCGACTTTGACACTGCTGACCGCCTGTATTTCGAGCCGCTGACGCCGGAGGATGTCACGGGCGTTGTCGCTGCGGAAAAACCGGATGCAGCGATCGTACAGTTTGGCGGTCAGACCGCAATCAACCTGGCAGAGCATCTGGAAAAGCTGGGCGTCCCGATCCTCGGCACACCAGCATGGAGCATTGATGCTGCGGAAGACCGCGAAAAGTTTGATGTTATCCTGAATAAGACCGGTATCCCGCGCGCAAAGGGCGATACGGTATTCACCGAAGAGGAAGCTGTCGAAGTTGCAGACAAGCTGGGCTACCCGGTACTCGTGCGCCCGTCCTATGTCCTCGGCGGACAAGGTATGGAAATCGCCTACAACGAAGAGGATATCCGCGAGTATATGCAGGTCATCACCCGCACCAAGATCGAAAACCCGGTACTGATCGATAAATACCTGATGGGCCGCGAGATCGAAGTTGATGCAATCTGCGACGGCGAAGACATCCTGATCCCGGGTATTATGGAGCATCTGGAGCGCGCCGGCATCCATTCCGGTGACTCGATCTCTGTTTATCCGTCAATCACCATCGAAGATAAGCACAAGCAGACCATTCTGGACTATACCAAAAAGCTGTCGAAGGAGCTGGCAGTCCTCGGTCTGGTCAATATCCAGTTTGTCCTGTACAATGACGAGGTTTATGTCATTGAGGTCAACCCGCGTTCGTCCCGTACCATCCCATATATCTCCAAGATCACCGGTGTTCCGATGGTCGATCTGGCGACCCGCTGCATGTTCGGTGAAAAACTGAAGGATATGGGCTACGGCACCGGACTGTATCCGGAATGCAAGCACTATGCCGTCAAGGTTCCGGTATTCTCATTCCAGAAGCTGCGCGATCTGGATACCCAGCTCGGGCCGGAAATGAAGTCTACCGGCGAGGTTTTGGGCGTATCCACCTCCTTCCGCGAAGCGCTGCTCAAGGGCATGATGGGCGCAGGCTATACGATGAAAAAGCCTGGCAAGGTCGCTTTCGCCGTCAGCGATGCGGACAAGCAGGAGATCATCAATATTGCCGAGCGTTTTGCTGATCTCGGCTTTGAGCTGTATGCAACGAGCGGCACGGCGAACGTCCTCAACCGCCACATGGTCGCAACCAACTCCGTCAACCATTTTGACGAGCCATCCCCGAATATTTCTGACCTGATCGAATCCGGCGACATTGATTACGCAATCATGACCTCGGTCAAGAGCCGCCATCCGGAGCTGGCTTCGGTGCGTATCCGCCGTCTGACGGTCGAGCATGCTATCCCCTGCCTGACAGCAGTTGACACAGCAAATGCACTGCTGCGCTGCTTGGAGGGCAACACCAACATCCAGTCGTGTGAGCTGGTGGATATCAATACCGTGCATATTCAGTAAATAAAAAAAGAAAAATGACGTTCTCAGATGGATTTCCCGTCAGGAACGTCATTTTTTGTTATTCCGATATGATGCGTTCAAACGCAATGTCACCGCGTTCGTATTCATAGTTGTCCAGCTTCACTTCGTGAAAGCCGTGTGTTTCATACATATGCATCGCAGGCTTTAGGCTGCTGTTGGACAGCATAAACAGCCGTTTTGCCCCATGGTCAATAGCATACTGCATTGCAGCTTCAAACACGGCATTTCCCGCACCGCGCCTTTTGTAGGCTTCATTTGCACCCATTTTGCAAAGCTCCCAGCTTGTGTCATCCATCGGCTTTGCCATGCAGGTCGCCATCGCGTCCTGCGTGTCCTCATCAATGGCAAAGTAAATCATTGCACCAGCCTTCAGGCTCTGTTCAATATTTTCAAATGTTTCCTTATCCTCTTGTTCAAGGAAGCCAAAGTTGTTCACAATCCACGCGGTATTGAAGTCAATAAAATCCTGCCTGTATTTCGGGTCATATTCAATCACTTTCATTATAAGTAATCCTTTCTTGCGGGGGTAAATACATCCACGACCTCACCGGCTTCCAGCACCCGGAAGGAATGCCGTATACCGCCGGGAATCGCATAGCTGTCGCCAGCGGTCAATTCATATGTCTGCTCTTCCACAGTCAGGCAATATTTGCCGGAAATCACATATCCGCTCTGCTCATGCGGATGGCTATGCTCCGTGGCAAAATTGCCAACAACATAATTCATTTTTGTGACCATAGATTTTTCGCCAACTGCCAGAGAATCAAGCGAAACACCTTTGAAGGTGCGTTTCTTTGCATCTGCTTTTTTGACGACGGTTCTTTCGTTTGTCATGAATGCAAACCTCCTTATATTTGCTGTGCATTTATTATATACTGGAAAAAACCATTAGTAAAACGAATGTTTTTAATATTACTATAAGTAAAATTAATAAATCAAAGTGAACCGCTGAAAGCATCTCGAACCATTGGAACGGAACTGAATATTGACAAATAGTAAAAAACAAGCCCACTTCAGAGAAAATGACTCTGAGGTGGGCTTTTTCATGCAGCGAAAAAAACTTCAGAACCGAAAAGTACTAATTTACGCAGTGTATATGATTTCTGTGTTATGATAGATAGTAGTACAAAAAATACTCTATAATATAAAACCAACGTCTTACATAACAATAGGAGAAACTTTATGACGATGAAAAAAATCCTTGGTCTGTCGCTTGTGCCGCTCACCTATTTTTTATACAGGTGCGGAAGATATTTTCGGCAGACGCCGGCGGAAAAAATCATTGGAAAATGGCAAGAGCTTGGGGATGATAAAGCACACCATGTATTGATCTTTTACACCGATGGGACATTTGAAAGCATGTACGTTGATGATGCGGGCAATCTTGATTCTGAGCCGGAATCCGCCGTCTATGCCTGGATTCACGACGGAAATACCATCGTGTTAACCTACCAGATGGAGGAAAATAGGGAAATTTCGATACAACATGATATCACGTTTGATGGAAATATCATGACGATGGTAGAAAGAAAAGGCGGTTGGAAACACATCTATCAATACCAGAAATAAACGTATCGTTCGATTTATCCTTTTTTAAAGGATCGCCCGCAACTGACAATCCTTCCTTTCTTGCACCTCCCTGCCCTTTATGTTACAATAACAGATATAAGGAGGGATAGCGATGCGATATAAAATTTTTGGCGATATGATGCCTGCGGTCACGATCCAGCTGGACCGCGGGGAAAGCGTCTATACGCAGGCAGGCGGCATGAGCTGGATGACAGAAGGCGTACAGATGGAATCCAATATGCGCGGCGGTCTGGGCAAGGCATTTGGGCGGATGTTCTCCGGCGAATCGCTTTTTATGGCAACGTTTACCGCAACCAGACAGAATGATGAAATTACCTTTGCGGCAACGATGCCGGGACAGATCATGAAGTTCCATATCCGTCCGGATTATGAGATTATTGCACAAAAGGGTGCATTTCTGTGTGCGGAGCAGTCTGTTCAGCTTTCCACCTTCTTTACCCGCGGCATCAAAGGCGGCTTATTCGGCGGAGAAGGCTTTATCCTGCAACGGTTCAGCGGTGATGGCACGGTATTCTGTGAAATGGATGGCAGTGTATGTGAGATCAATCTGGCGCCGGGCGAGCTGCTCCGCGTAGACTCCGGCAACATTGCAGCATTTGAATCCTCAGTGCAGTACTCTGCGGAAATGGTAAAGGGCTTTAAAAATATCCTGTTCGGCGGCGAAGGATTATTCCTATCTACTTTGCGCGGTCCCGGGCGTGTATGGCTGCAAACCATGACAGTTTCCGAGCTGGCAAAGAAGATCATTCCATTTATTCCGACGAGCAACAATTCTTGACAGAATAATATAAAGTAAAATGGACTGCTCCAGATTATGAGCAGTCCATTTTGGATGTTATGTTATTTATAGGCGGTCTGCATAGCCGATAATACGTGTACCAGTGATTTCGCCGTCTGTAATCTCTATTTGTGAAGTGATCTGGCTCGGACGCCCCATAGCTTCTCCCTGCCGGATGATAAAGGTATTCCAGCCTTCCTGCGTGCGCTGGGGATATTCCTGCGCCAGATATGCGCCTAACGCAGAGGCAGCAACACCTGTTGCCGGATCTTCATTATAGCCTGCACGTTTCGGGAACTGGCGCGCATGATAAATGACCGTACCATCTTCGAGATATTCCTCAGCAAAGGGATAGAATCCAGTTGTGTCATATTGATCACACAAAGCCCAAAGCTGTTCAAAATCAGGCTCCATACTTTGCAGCGTTTCTACCTGTGCCAGTGGGACGATCAATTTATAACGGCTAGTAGCAACCGAACGAATCGGTTGGGAAAGAAGTTCCGCAGCAGAGACACACAGGGCAGAACAGACTTCTTCCGGTGATGGAGCAGACGGCAGTGTCTTGGGTAGGAATTGGTCTACACCCACGCGGATAGATGCGCCTTCTTTTGTCCAATGCACGCAAATTGTTCCTAAAAGTGTCTGAATGTGAAGTGGAGAATGCGCGATCATACCTTCCTGTACAAGAACGGTCGTACCCGCAATTGTTGCATGGACACACATTTCCATTTCATGCAAGGGGACAAAATAACGGAAATGAATGTCACAGTCAGCGGAATCGGCCTTTAAAATGTAAACAGATTCAAAGCCAAAGTCCGCTGTCATTTTCTGCATCTCTTCTGTAGTCAATGCATCCGCGTTTAAAATGACCGGACAGGGATTTCCACCACCGTTACCAGCTGAAAAAACAACAGTATGGATCGTTCTCATAGAAATGCTCCTTTTTTCGATTCTACAGTAACTATTCCTCTATCCCCCAGCCGCGCAGCGGGTAGCGCTGCACAGCACCGAAGATGCGCTGACGGACACCGTGGTTCTGATGCTCCAGTGTGCGCAGCAGCTGTTTGATCTCCTCACGCTTGGTATTGCCGTCTGCCGGACATGGATTATGTACGACAGGCAGCTCCAGACGGCGCACCAACGATTTAATATACGATTCCGGGGCGTAAATCATCGGACGGATTACCGTGATGTCACGGCGATCCAGATAGGTCTGCGGAAGAAAACAGTTAAATCGACCTTCATATAGCAGTGACATCATAACAGTTTCAATGACATCATCATAATGATGCCCCAGCGCAACCTTATTGCAGCCGATTTCCTTGGCGGTATCGTTCAGTGCACCGCGGCGCATCTTCGCACACAAAGAACAGGGATTTTCCTCGTGTCGGATATCAAAAACAATTGTTTTGATATCGGTCTGACGGGTGATATATTCGACATCCAATTGCTCACATAAACGGGCGACCGGTGTAAAATCCATCTCATCATATCCCATTTCCAGCGTAATGGCTTTTAATGTAAAATGGTTTGGATAAAACCGTCGCAAATGCGCCAGCGTAGCCAGCAAAGCAAGGGAATCCTTGCCGCCGGAAACACCGACTGCGATCGTATCTCCCTCATTTATCATATGATATTGATCCACCGCACGGCGGACATAAGACAGCATTTTCTGCATGATATACCTCCTGACGGCGAACAAATCGCCTGACCTATTTATTGTACTGCATAGGCACGAATTTTGTACAGAGATAAATTTTAATTTGGGTTTTGAGTATTCAAGAGTATTTAAGAGTTTAATATGTGAAAAATTAAAATTTCGAAAAAACATGTTGACTTTGCAAAATAGATATGGTATAACATTAAAGCACCCGCAAAGTGCAGGAAAAAGTGCACAGACGGGAAAATGATATCGTGAATGAAAGATTCAGATAAAAATTATAATCGGAGGTTAGATCATGTCCACTTTCATGGCTAAGGCTGAAAATATCGACCGCAAGTGGTATATCGTCGACGCAGCAGGCAAGCCGCTGGGTCGTACCGCAGCAACCGTCGCAGCTCTCCTTCGCGGCAAGCACAAGGTAGAGTTTACCCCTAATGTTGATACCGGTGATTTCGTTATCGTTATCAACGCTTCTAAGGCTGTTCTGACAGGCAACAAGCTGACACAGAAGTACTATCGCAGACATTCCGGCTGGATCGGTGGTCTGAAGGAAACCCAGTACAAGACCCTCATGAATGAGCGTCCGGAGCTGGCAGTGGAGCTTGCTGTTAAGGGTATGCTCCCGAAGAATTCCATCGGCCGCAAGGCTGCAACCCGCCTGAAGATCTACGCTGGCAGCGAGCATAACAATGCCGCACAGCAGCCGATCGTTTGGGACAAGTAATTCTTACAAGGAGGAAATTTAAGTCATGTATACCCCTAAGAAAGCATATTTCTACGGCACCGGCAGAAGAAAGTCCTCTGTTGCAAGAGTTCGTCTTTTCCCGGGCGGTACTGGTGAGATCACCATTAACAACCGTACCCTCGACAACTACTTCGGTCTGGATACCCTGAAGCTGATCGTTCGTCAGCCGCTGGAGGCTACCAAGACCGGTGAGAAGTTTGATATCGTCTGCACTGTTACCGGCGGCGGCTTTACCGGCCAGGCTGGTGCAATCCGTCACGGCATTTCCCGTGCCCTGCTGCAGGCAAATTCTGATGAGTATCGCCCGATTCTGAAGGCTGCTGGTTTCCTGACCCGCGACCCGAGAATGAAGGAGAGAAAGAAGTACGGCCTCAAGGCTGCACGTCGTGCTCCGCAGTTCTCCAAGAGATAATTTTCATATTGTCTTATCAAGTCCTCTGGCATTTGTCAGGGGACTTTTCTTATATTTTGAAGGATTTTTGCAACTTTTCCATGTGTTTCATTGTCCTGCATGGCATACCATCTTCACTCGTAGGCATCAGGTAGGAAGCAAGTAGGACGCAAAATTCGCTTCATAAAATATGATAATCGGCAGGAGTCGTTTTCCATCAGGAGAACCTCCTGCTTTTCATTTTCCTCTTCATAGACAGTATTTTTATATCTTGTTAATCGCTTGGACGAGTGCTTCGATGTCAAGATGCGTATAGACACGCTCGGTGAGTGTCATTGCACCGGAGTGTCCTGCAATCTTCTTAATCATTGTCTGGTCTACGTGGGCTTCTGCGAGCATGGAAATACAGGTATGACGTGTATCATGCGGTGTGTGGTCAAAGCCGATCTGCTCCATCAATGGCAGCCAGTAGCTATCATAATAGTTCCGATAAATAAAGTGCTTCTGATTTTCTGTATGTAAGAGATACTCACATTCGGAAGATTCGTACCATGCCCGATAGAACGGAAGCACCTTGTCGGCAATCGGAACCTTGCGGATGCCGTTCTCTGTTTTACTTGCAAGCACATCGAAGTATTGCTCCTCCAGATGGACATTTCCTTTTTTCAAATCCAGAAACTCAGAGATACGGCACCCACTGTAAATCAACATCAGCACGATTTGGTAATAGGGATCTTCTTTCAGTTGCCACAATCTGCTGATCTCATCCTTTGTGAATTTGCTCCGGTCACGCTTATCAGGATTCTTGTCCTTATAGCGTGCGATATCCACAAATTCAGAATAATCCTTGTTGCAGAGATCATTCTTCATTGCATAGTCATACAACTGACTGAACAGCCCCTTCAGCTTTTTTAAGGTCGGATAGTTTTTCCCGCAGGTGTCCACTACAAATTGCAGATCAACCAGCTTGATATCCCGGAATACCTTGTTATACAGCGTTCCGCATACCTTGTAGGATGCTTCGTAGCCTTTCACATTTGACTTGGAAATAGTCGGAAACTTTCCCTTCGACCACTGTTCATAAACTTCCTGAAACGTGGTTTTCGCAGACTTTGTATCAAATGGATTCTTGTTGAATTCGGCCAGCATTTGCAGACCTTCTGTCTTGGTTGCTGCGTATCCGATGATAAAATAGTCCTGAATCATCTTGTCTTTCTTTTCATCGTAGTGCCAGCCTGCGGTTTTTCGTACCATATAGGGTTTTCTTCTTTTACCGGACATTTTCTTTACACTTCCATATCCGTTGGGTAATTTCAAATAGTATCAATCTTCCTTTCGCCCAGGAATTTTATTTTATATGATAAAGAGCATTGCTCAATATCTCTAGTATTTACTGATCTTGATTTTCTTCGATATCTTTTTGTGAAACTTCAAGTTTCTGGCGATCAAGCTCATTTCGACGTTGCAATCGTTCCTCAGTCGTCATTTCTATACGTTCCTTGTTTTCTAAATATGCGTTCGCATAGTACGCAAGTTCTTCATCAAGCCATTGATCGAATAATCCCTGGTCTATTTCATAGTTCTTGACTTGCTCCCGTTTGTTATAATATCTCTCCAGGAATTGGCATAAATCAGCGTTATAGTTGACATTAGCATCATCACAATAATAATTTCCGTCAAAACAGAGCGCACAAGACCATTTACCATAATTAGGTGGACGTTTTACATCAATGTCAAAATGAAGCCCTATCTTTTTATCTATTTCATTTATAGCACATAACACATCTGCAAGTGTATTTAATTGAATTTGTTGTTTGCTATAACCGATTAACTCTGCCGGAGATACCCTTAATATATAAGCTATACTATTTATCATAGAAATTGATGGTTCAATTTCGCCGCTTTCATATTTTTGGATTGTACGCATTGTTTTGTGCAGTCTTGCAGCAAGTTCCGTTTGGCTAAGTTGCGCAGACTTTCGCGCTTGTTTTATTCTCGCACCGATTTCGGCGGGAGTGCTTTTCATAACATCACCTCAATAAGAAGTGTATCATATTGTCATGCGAAGTGCAAGAACGTAATGCGAAAAAATAATTCGTATAAATGTTTGACAAGACGTCGAGAGCGTGCTACAATCAAATTGTGAATTTTAAATTCGTATTCTAATAAAAGGAGTGACTTTATGAATCAAGAAAAGTTTTATATTGAGTTGCCAGCATTTACCGGTCGGAATGTTCCGATTGCTGAAATTGCAAAAGCAATGCATAAGGATGCACAATACGTGCGAATTGGCTTGCAGCTGGGCATCTTGCATTTCGGATATGCAATTAAGATGGATGATTCCAGTGAGTTCAACTACTACTGCCCTGACCGCAAGGTATGGGAGGAAATCGGTTATTTTAAGCCGGATAAGACGTAAAAAAGAGCCCTTATCCAATTAAGATAAAAGCTCTTTTCGATAGTTCAACAGCGGTTGCTATGTCAACTATCAACTCGACACTGATATTATATCATAGCAACCGCCCAATTACAATCAGGTGGAAAAATGGATATTCAAAATATATTAAGTCTTCTTAAAGGCGTAAAAAGAGGTAGAAACGGTTATACTGCTTGCTGCCCTGCACATGATGATAAACATGCCAGCCTCAGCGTCACAACAGGCGGAGATGGACGGATACTTTTAAAATGTCATGCAGGATGCCCGACCAATGAGATTGTCAGAGCACTGAATCTTGAAATGAAAGATTTATTTGCTGGCGAATTAAAACAAATCCCTTCGACTGAGAAGAAAATCATCGCTACATATCCATACAAGGATAGCAAAGGAAATCTTATCTGTGAAAAGCTACGGTATAGTGACAAGAGCTTTGCGTGGCGGCAAATGAGATGGAATCGTTGGGAGTATACCCGTAAAGGTTTAAAAGATATTCCGCTTTATAGATTGCATGAAATAACTGGTGATACAGTGTATCTGGTCGAAGGCGAAAAGGACGTAGATACTTTATGGTCAGGAGGTTTGCCTGCTGTATGCAGTCCAGATGGTGCCGGAAATGGCAAATGGAAACCGTACATGTCAGAACTTCTGCGCGGAAAACATGTTATCGTTTTGCAGGATAACGATGATATCGGAAAAGCATTTGCGGAGGAAGAATGCAGAGCGTTGCTCAGCATCACAGCGAGTGTCAAGTTGGTTGATCTTTCCATACTGTGGAAACCTATGCCGGATAAAGCAGATGTAACAGATTTTATCGAACTGGCAAAGAACGATCCACAACAACGCACAAAACTATATCAGTGCATCAAAAAGCTTGCAGCAAAAACAGCTGCATATCAGGCAGAGCCTTCCAAAATACCGTCCGTAAAAAAATTTGATTTTAAGAAGTTTCCAGTGCAATGTACAGCAAATATTGACTTCAGCAAAACCCCGGAAGTGCAATTTTATGTGGAAGATTTGATTTCAGAAGGATTGAGCTTTCTGACCGCGTTTTCCAAGGTGGGTAAATCCCGTATGATAATGCAAATGCTGTTGAGTATCTGTAGAGGCACCTCTTTCCTCGGTAAGGAAACGGAGAGAGCAGATGTTTTGTATTGTGCATTTGAAGATGAACGCATTGACTTTGAAAACCGGCTCAAAACGTTTTTAGGCAGCGCTCCCTTGCCGGAAAATTTTTATTATTACACCAAAGAGACATTTGATTACGCAACGCCGACATTGGGACAGGATGCTATGCTCATTCCTCTATTGGAGCACATCTTAGGACAGCATCCAACGGTTAAAGTGATTGCAATTGATGTATTTGGTACAATTCGTAGCAAGCGAGAATCCGGCATGGATTTTACCATGCACGAACGTGCAGATATTGACCAGCTGCTTAGATTAGCGGCAAAATATAAAATCGCTGTTATTGTTGCGCATCATGTTTCAAAAACTGGTTTAAATGCAGACAGGCAGAATGCCACCGGAAGCGGTGCCGGTTCCTATGTCATCTCCGGTTCTGTACATGCAGAACCGGAAATCGCACTGGACAAAGATGATAACAAGCGTGCAAAGTTTTCATTTAAAGGAAGGCGCATTCGTTCCGGAAGTCTGGCAATTCGTGACGAATATCCGTACTGGATGTTGGAAGGAAATTGGGATGCTGTCAAGTTTTCGGAAAATCCAGTGGTGATTATGGTTCAATGGCTGGTTGAGCAATATGGTTCATGGATAGGTTCTGCAAAGGACTTTTATGACGAAAATTTAAAAAGTGGACAGCCTATGCTAATCAAGAAACCAAATCGCAAGGACTTTCAAAATATTTCAGATCAGCTGAAACAACTTGGTATACAGTATATTGAACATCCCAATGGATCGGGTGGCTCCAAACATGAATTTCGTCGGATAGATAGCCAGTCGGAATTTATTGAAGTTGATTCCGACCAATCATGGGAAGAAATTACCATGCTGCCCTCTTAGCAACGGTTTCAACGATATCAACGATTTTATATGGGTATACCCCTGAAAAAATCGTTACTCCGTTAGTTGGAGTATGGGTGTAAAAAAACGTTGAAACCGTTGCTGTCGTTGATGAGATGAAAAAATTAACAGCAGCTTTGTTATTGAGAACAATCTCATTTTAATATGGATTTCTAAAGGGGTTCAAGGGGATCGCAATCCCCTTGTTCCTTCGGCTGAATCGTTTGGGCAAAGACTGAACGACAGTGGAAGGAACGCCCTTGCGAGGGCCTCCGCCGGCGAGGCGGCCTCCACGGAGTGGCCCAATCCTTTTGACGCTGTCAAAAGTAGTATTGGGTTACTGCCATTGACGAGATGAATGAGCGGAGATGGACGCAGTGGAAGGTAATGTTGTGCGTGTCTTGTGACGCACAATGTTGTACTGGAACAAGGAACAGTCGGAGAGAGCGAGGTGAGGAAAATGGCAGTGACCATAGCAACACATAATGGCTCATCCGTAAGTCGGGAGCATAATATCCGCAATCGGCGTGTGACAAATCCACAGGAGCATATTGATCCCAATGGACAATATGAAATTTGGCGCGATGAAAAAGCAAGAGATGCATACCGTCGGATTTTTGGCGAAGCATTGGAAAATTATAATGCACGTCAGACACGGGATGACCGAAAAATTAAAGATTACTATACTCATATCGAAAAGGACGACAAGAAGCATTCCGTCTATGAAATGATTATTGGAATCTACGGAAAAGATGAAAACGGACAACCGATTTGTCCAACAGATATGGGCAAAAAAATAATGAAGCAATTTGTCAATAGCTGGGCAAGCAGAAATCCAAACTTGGAAATGATCGGCGCTTATTATCACGCCGATGAGCCCGGAGAGCCACATGTTCATATTGATTACATCCCCGTAGCCCATGGATATACACGAGGACTGGAGACACAGAACGGTCTGGTCAAGGCTCTGGGAGAAATGGGCTTTGAGAAGAAAGGCAAAGCAACAGCACAGATCCAATGGGAAGCCAGAGAAAACAAATATCTGGATCGGTTATGTCGAAGACATGGACTGGAGGTTATTCATCCAGAGGTCGGAAAGGGTGTTGCGCATTTACATACAGACACCTTTAAAGCACAGCAGGATAGAGACGCAGCATTGCAGGAAATGGAGCAGGCAAACGCAGATAGATTAGCTGTGTTACGTCAGTTAGATGATAATAAGATCAAACTGGATATGCAGACTGAAATTAACAGAGCAGCAGAACGATTTGCTGCTGAAACATACGAGCCAAGAGATTTGGTCATCAAGAGAACACCGGCAAAAAGGACTCTGTTAGGTAAGGAAGAACCGGCAACCGTAACAATTCGTGAAGAGCATTTCAATGCTCTTGCAAATATACATGAGATTGCACAACGTGCTCTTGCAGCAGCTGAGTATATCAGACTTTCAGAAGAGTGCATGAAAGACCATGCAAAGATGATTCACTGCAATCGGATTGACGCACACGAAGTTTCTGTAGATGAACGGGTTAAACAAGCCGAGCATTTGAGAGATCAAGCAGTTGAACAGATTGCAGCTTATAAACAGCGTGAACAGCAAAATCGTAACCATTTACAGCAAATACAGGAAGAAAATCATTCCCTTAAAAATGAACTACAAGAGTTTCATGATGTTCTGGATTTCTTTCCGACCAATTGGGAAAACATGAAACAAAGAACCGCGCGAGCAAGAAAGCTGGAGAAATTATATTATGCATACAAGGATGGATTAACGCACTCTGATATATCATATAATCAGTGGACTGGCAGCTATCGTTTTGACATTGACCATGACGGGAAATATGCAGATCTTCGCCAGCTTCTAATAGAATATAAACAGGAATGCGATGAACAGAATATTGCGCATGATGGGGAGATGTATGAGCGGGCAAAACAAATGGAAAAGCAGCATAGGCAACAGGAACATGAGTGGGAGCGATAACATAAGCGAGTAAAAGCAAAAGGCAGGCTATCTATGGGAAAGTATTCTCTTAGATAGCCTGCTTTGTTCTGTAGCTGTATTATCAGAAGAAGGAGAGTAAAAAAGAGGATAGAAATCCATTTTAGGATGGGATATTTTAATGAACATCAATACGATTTAACTTGCCCATCTTCAGTTCATACACGACATCCGCTTGTTTTGCTACTTCATTAGAATGGGAAACGATGATAACACAACGATCGAAATCTTTTGCAGCATTTTTGATTATGTCAGTAATTTCTTTTGCTGTGACTTCATCTAAATTACCAGTCGGTTCATCCGCAAGAATGATTGGATTTTGCGATGCAAGAGCTCGAGCGATAGCAACCCGTTGTTGCTGGCCTCCAGAGAGCTTTAAAACATTCCTTTTAGATTCTTCTTTAGAAAGATCAAGCTTCTCTAGCAGAGGAAGGGCCTCTTGTTTCGCTGTCAACATAACATTTTCTTCCGGAGTCATGTAGTCAATCAAATTGTAATTCTGAAAAACAAAGGATATATTGTGACGACGGTGTTTTTCTAATCCGTCTTTTAATATAT
>JAUNWG010000130.1 GCA_030540435.1 Eubacteriales bacterium | reverse complement strand
AAAAAGACACGGCTGGCTGCCGTGCCCTTAACCGTAAATCTATTGTAATAGAAGGGAAAATAAATGCTTGCACTATTTTCAAGAATTTTGAAGCTCTCCGGCAAATACAAAGGCCGGATTCAGGGAGCGTTTGTATGTGCTTTTCTGGAATCCATACTTGCAAAAATGCCTATCTTTTTGGCCTTTCTTGTACTCTCCGGGTTCTATCAGAAAACTTTGACAGGTACGAATTGCCTGTATATTGGTATTGGCCTTGTTGCTATTGTGGTTGCACAGGCAGTTGTTCATTACCTCTGTGACAGGCTGCAAAGCGCCGCCGGTTATATGATTTTTACCGATAAGCGGATGGAACTTGGCGGCCATCTTCGCAAACTGCCGATGGGTTATTTTACTTCGGGCAACATTGGCAAGATCAGCTCGGTACTTAGTACGGATATGGTATTTATTGAAGAAGTTGCCATGAGTACGCTGGGCAATATGATGAGCTATATGCTCTCTGCCCTTGTTTTGCTGGTATTCATGTTCTTTTTAGACCTGCGGCTTGGCCTGATTGCCGCTGTTGTAACGCTGCTGGCATCGTTTATCGCAAAAGGGATGAACAAGGTTTCTCTAAAAGAAGCGGCTGGCAGACAGGAACAAAGCGAACATTTGACGGATGCGGTTCTCTCTTTTGCCGAGGGAATCAGCGTAATTAAAAGCTATAACCTGATTGGTGAGAAGTCGGAGGAATTGACCGAGAATTTCAGACGTTCCAGAGATACATCAACTGTTTTTGAACGTAAAATGACACCGTGGACAAGAGGACTGAATATTGTGTACGCTGTCGGAATCGCTGCTATTTTTGCGCTTTCAGTATGGCTTCAACAAAGCGGCTCCCTTTCGTTGCCTTATTTGCTTGGCGTTCTGCTCTTTGTCTTTGATTTGTTTAGCCCGTTGAAAGCATTGTACGGGGAAGCCTCCCGTCTTACTGTTATGAACGCCGCTTTAGACCGCATAGAAGCGGTTCTGAATGAAAAAGAATTGCCGGATAAGGGAACGCAGCATATTTCACAAGCGGATTCCAATTTGCCGGAAATTTGTTTTGACAATGTGACCTTTGCATATCAAGACAAGGAAGTATTGCACGACATTAGTTTCTCTATGAAGAAGCATACCATGACTGCACTTGTGGGACCGTCTGGCGGCGGCAAATCTACGATTGCAAACCTCCTTGCGCGTCTGTGGGATGTCAAGTCCGGCAAAGTGACCATTCGGGGTACAGATATTCGGGATGTGCCGCTTTCTGAACTGATGGAACAAATCAGCATGGTTTTCCAGCGCGTGTACTTATTCCAGGACACGATTTACAACAATATCAGTATGGGCAAGCCGGATGCCACCGAGGAAGAAGTTTATGAGGCTGCAAAAAAAGCACGCTGCTACGACTTTATTATGGCGCTACCGAATGGATTTCAGACTGTCATTGGTGAGGGCGGCGCTACCTTGTCTGGCGGTGAGAAACAGCGTATTTCTATTGCCCGCTGTATCTTGAAAGATGCTCCTATTGTTATTCTTGATGAAGCAACAGCAAGCGTTGACACCGACAACGAAAGCTATATTCAAGAGGCTATCAATGAGATGGTAAAAGGAAAGACATTGCTTGTAATTGCACATCGTTTGAATACAATCCAGCAGGCAGATCAGATTTTGGTAATTGCTGATGGACAAATCAGCGAACAGGGAACACATGACGAACTGATGGCAAAGGCCGGAATTTATCAGGATTTTGTAAATATCCGCAAGAAAACCTCTGGCTGGAGCCTTGCGTGAAGGAGGAACAGATGATAATTCATGCGTCGGGCGAGGATTACTTAGAGGCCATACTGATGCTGCAAAAGAAAAATGGCATGGTACGTTCTGTTGATCTTGCCCGACACATGGAGGTTTCCAAACCCAGCGTGTGCCATGCGGTGGCGACTTTACGGGACGGCGGTTTTCTCACGATGGACGAGGACTATTTTCTGCATCTGACCGATGCAGGACGGGAGGTTGCTGAGAAAATCTATGAGCGCCATCAATTTTTTACTTCCCAACTGATTGGTCTTGGTGTTGATGCGGCGCAGGCAGAGCAAGACGCCTGCAGGATCGAACACGTGATAAGTGAAGAAAGCTTTCAAAAATTAAAGGAGGCGCATAAGAATCAGGTAATCTGAAGACACATCTCCTTATAAATATGTCTGGAGAATGCCGAAGTAACGTAGTCCGGAAACAAATGAATAATGGGTCGGCTGCCTGTTCAAATAGCATAAACGACCAAAATACCGGTACTCTATGGAGTGCCGGTATTAAACTTAATCATAACCTTCCGGCAATCAACAGATAACAGATTGCAAGAAAAGCAGAGAATCGATTGTATAGCGAAGATTAGAATTGTTTGCCTTAATTCTTGACAGGCAGCGGGGCCGTTGCTAAAATAGAACTATCCAGGATTTTCTGTCCTATGGTGTTGGAAGTGCGAAAGGGCCGCTCTGGGGAGCGGCGTTCTTTAGAATAGACGGTTAGACAATACTAACTAAAAAGGGGAAGGAACGGCGTTATGGATAAGGTGCATATTGAAAAGAACACGGTTCAAGAAACCCTGGTGATTCCCCTCTACGCTCGTAAACTTTGCAGCGAGCAGTTTCCAACGCTGTTCCGGGATGAGAAAGCCATGGAGCTGATCGAGCGCCTTGACTATGACTTCAGTCAAATCGAAAGGAAATCTCAAAGCCTGATGCAGCGTTTCGGCGCTCTGGAGGTCGCCATGCGGCAAAATGATCTGGCGGCCGAGGTAAGGGATTACTTAAAACAGCATCCGAAGGCTGCCGTTGTCAATCTGGGGTGCGGGCTGGATCAGACGGCGGAAACCTGTGACAACGGCAATTGCTGTATCTGCAATGTTGATTTTGCGGATGTGATCGCTGTGAGGAATACATTGCTGCCGGAACGTGATCGGGTAAAAAACATTGCTTCAGATCTGAACGATACCCGCTGGTTTGAACAGATCGATGATTCGGATGGCGTGATCTTTCTGGCGGCGGGGGTGTTTTATTATTTCCGGGAGGAGCAGGTAAAGACGCTCCTTCGCAAAATGGCCCGGCATTTTCCGGGAGGCAGGCTGGTGTTTGACACTGCCGGAAAAAAGGCGGTGTCGATGATGATCAAGACTTGGGTCAAGCAGGCGGGGATTAGAGACGTAGACGCCTTTTTCCATGTAAATGACATCGAAAAAGATGTGATTCCCTGGATGGGAGAAGCCAAAGTGACCAGCCGTGGCTATATGCTGGGGTATTATGATTTGAAGGATGCATCTGTCAGCGCTTTTTTCCGCTTCCTGGCGAAGGTTGGCGACAACATGATGCGGATGCAGATTGTGCGGATCGATTTTGAAAACTGGAGGGGAGAACGATGAGCGTCCGATATCAGATCGCAAAAAGCCCCGTCAGGCTGACCGGTATGAAAAAGCTGTTTCAGCTCCCACAGAACTGAACGCTGGAAGGAGCTGAGAACATGAACATCCACGAATTTGGACAGAAAAACAGAGAATGCGTTTTATTCCTCCACGCCTCCTGCACCAGCTGGGATTTTTATGAGGAGAGCGTTCAGAGGATTTCGGAGCAATACCACGTTATTGTGCCCGCTATGCCGGGCCACGACCTGACTACGGACGAGGACTATACCAGCGTGGAGCAAATCGCGGCGGAGCTGGAACAGTGGCTGCTGGAACGGGGACAGTCCCATGTCCACGGGCTGTACGGCCTATCTATGGGCGGCAGCGTGGTGCTGCGCCTGCTGGCAGACAACAAAATCACATTTGACAAGGCGGTCATTGACGCGGGCATTACGCCCTATCAGCTGCCCTGGCTCCTTACACGGTTTATCGCCCTGCGGGATTTTTTGATGGTAGAGCTGGGCAAGCACAGCCGGAAGCTGCTGGAGCTGGCCTATCCGCCGGAGAAATACGGCGCAGAGGGGCTGGACTATATGCAGCAGGTCATGAAGCATATGTCCGCCAAAACCATTTGGCGGGTGTTTAACTCCTGCAACAACTATGCCATGCCAAAGCCCATCCCCGCCGTGCCGGCGGAGATGCAATATTGGTACGGCAGTCTGGAGAAGAAGGCCAGGGCCTGGGATATCGGCTATGTAAAAAAGAATTTCCCGGAGACGGCATTTGTGGAGCTTC
>JAUNWG010000129.1 GCA_030540435.1 Eubacteriales bacterium | reverse complement strand
CTGCTTGAACAATTTTTACTTCAAAATATTGTCTAACTTTTTGGGGTCACTTCAGTGAGCGGGGCGCCTTTTTCAAACATTGCAGCGGAATTTGATCGAGATATCCGTGATCTGTACCCGGTTTTCCGGCATATGGTGGTTGGACAAATAATCATAAAGGATATGGATGGGCTTGGTGCCCTGTGTTTCGACATCCTGCCCGATGATAAAATCTGCAATGCCTTCGCGTATCAGCTGTAGGTTTGTCGGCGTAATATCATGCATAATGACATGGATTTTCCCGGTCTGCCCATTTTTACGCAGGGCATTGGCAACGCCATGCCGACCAACGGATACGACATAGATACCGGTCAGATCCGGATCAGCCTGGATGGCACGTGTGACAATGCGTTCTGCGAGCTGGCTGTCAAGGAAACAGCATTCCGGCTGTAAAATTTTTAATGCGGGATAATTGACCCTTACTTCTTCCAAAAATCCGGTCAGCCGCTGGCTGTCCGCATAGTGCCCGCTCTGCTGTCCCAATATCGGCAGGATATGCCCGTTTCCGCCGGTCACAAGGCCCATCAACGCCGCAGCGGAACGTCCGGAAGCGAGGTTGTCCGGCCCGATATAGGCGAGCCGGTTTGCATCATTGATGTCGGTATTCAGCGTGACGACAGGAATACCCTTTTTTTTCGACAGTGTGTTGATCTTTTCCCTGATCTGTGAGTTTGCAAGGGGCATCAACGCAAGCCCATCGATGTGCTCGATTTCCACCAGTTCATCGATCAACGCAAGCTGGTGTTGGATGTCGATGCCGTGCATTGTCCGCAGAATGATTTGGACTGGCAGCAGGTCTTTGTCGGGAAGGTGCTCAAACAGATATGCCAATGTCTGTACAAAGCCGGAATTTGCGGAATGCAGTACAACGCCGATTTTCCAGGTCTTCATCAGGGAAGGCATCGGTCGTGGGGGGATATATCCCATCTCCCGCGCTTTTTCCTGTATTCTGGCTGCAACCTCCGGACGGATGCCGGATTTATTATGTAAAGCACGGTCAACTGTGCCGCGGGATACGCCACAGGCTTCTGCAATCTGCTGCATCGTTACCATAGTATCACAACTCCTTTGCTGCTATCATACCATACAGATTTGTGTTTGACTAGATGGGACAAATGCACGAAAATGCGTTCTTTTCACACAGATACAGCATGAAAAACAGCGCATTTTTGTTGATGATTCACAAAAATATTGCGGTCACATTGGGCGAAATCACGGGATTTTGCACGAGGAAATGATAGTTGTCTAAACCTATTGAAACAAATGCACGAACATGGTATCGTAAAGGTGCGGAAAAGAGTATGCGTATATCATCTAAAAGCCGCGGGAGAGAGATCGAATGAATAAGAGGGCGTGTTTCTCTGTTCATTGTCCGGTACATCTGTCATCCCAAACAGATGTACCGGAGCCTTCATAAGAATGTTAGTTATGTTTAGAAAGGGAGTCTGATCATGAGAATTGGATTTAACGAGGCAAATGACCGTTTCTGTGCAGGACATACCGTCATGCAGGACTTGGAACTGTGTGAAAAGTACGGATTTGACTGCATCGACATCCAGTCCGAATGCCTGAACCGCGATTTGGAAAAGGGTGTTGTTACACTGGAAGAGCTGGGCGAGTGGTTCTCCACCCATCACCTGAGCATGCTGTCGTACAATGCGCTGTGCTTCTTTAATATGAAGCAGACGGAGGAAGAAAAGGCAGCTGTCATGGCAGAACTGGATGAGATCATCCGCCGCTGCAATATTCTGGGCTGTAAGATGATCGTTGTTGTCCCGTCCCAGGATATGAAGGAGCGCGGCTTGCAGCCGACCCGCAAGGAGATTCGCGAGGATGCCGTTGCTGTACTCAAGGAAATGGTGAAAAAGGTTGAGCCGCATGGCATCAAGCTGTCCCTGGAATTCTGCGGCGCACCGGATATGACTATCAACCGTTTTGAGGATGCATATGCGATCGTGGAAGCAGTTGATTCTCCGCTGGTTGGCGTTACCCTTGACCAGTATCATTTCTATGCAATGGGCTCCGGCTGGGAGACGCTGGAAAAGGCAGACGGCAAGAAGATTTTTGTATGGCATCTGAACGGCACGGAGGATATGCCGTGCGGTTCCTACTATAACAATGACGAAAAGCGCCTGTGGCCGGATGCTGAGGGCGATTGCCTGCCGCAGGCACGCTATGCAGATACGCTGAAGAAGATCGGCTTTGACGGCGACTGCTGTACCATTGAGATTTTCCGTCCGGAATACTATGAAATGTCCCAGGAGGAAAATGTAAAGAAGTCCGCTGAGGTCACCAAGGCACACGTAGCGAAGTATTGCAAATAATGCCAAAGGCAGAGGAATGCATGAATCCATAGAAAAGGCGTCCCGCATAAGCGGGGCGCTTTTTTGCGCAAAGTAAGCCGCGTGCAAAAATTGTTGTATTATCCAAAATTACCAAAAAGTAGTATAGAGAATTGTGCAACTATATAAAATCATAGAAGATATGCATAACTTATTGACAGAATAGGGGTATTTCATTGTATAATATAGAAAAGTACGTGATATCGGCAATCGCCGGTATGCGTGCCGGACAGAATTGTCTGAATCTTATTGTACAAAACGTACGGAAAGGATGAAAAACAATGAAAAAACGAAG
This sequence comes from Eubacteriales bacterium, assembly GCA_030540435.1. GTDB lineage: Bacteria > Bacillota > Clostridia > Oscillospirales > Butyricicoccaceae > Butyricicoccus_A. The sequence goes on along the minus strand of JAUNWG010000129.1, from coordinate 1,646 downwards.
TAAGCTGTTTGCTGCGTTACTTGCGGTATGTATGATGATCACCATGCTTCCGACAGTAGCGTTTGCGGAGGGCGAAGATACGTTGCAGGCGAAAATCAATGCGGCTAAAAGCGGCGACACAATTACGCTGGACAAGGACTATACTGAGTCGATTACAATTCCAGCAGGTAAGAATATTACGCTGGATTTAGCTAATTATACGCTGACCAATCAGAGTAGTCATACCATTACTAATAATGGTACACTGACGATTACTGGTACTGGCACGGTTGATAATGTCACACATGGCAAAGTTGCGCTTTTTAATAATGGTACTGCTACTCTGAATGGTGGTACATTTGATAGAACTGCAGAAAAAGGTACAGACAGTAAGACGAATGGCGGCAATAGCGGGTACACTATTTGCAATCACGGCACTATAACTATCAATAATGGTGCGGTGGTACGTACAGCTGGCGAGAATAAAGACAATACTTATGGTAAATACTCTAGCTTGATTGAGAATGGTTATCAGGACTATAATAGTGGAAAAGAAAGCAATGGGTATGTTAATGGAACAAATGCAGCTAATCCGACTTTGATTATTAATGGTGGTACGTTTATTGGTGGTCTGAATACTGTTAAAAATGATGACGGCGGACAACTTAAAATTAACGGCGGTACATATACGAATACAGCTCAGGCAGCAGTTCTGAACTGGAATGTTGCAGAAATCACCGGTGGTGATTTTACAGTTGAGACGAATTTTGCAGTCATTCTGAACGGTAGGGCAGACAACAATCAGACAACTGATGGAACAGGTCTTAATCAGGGCAAGTTGACCATTAGCGGCGGCACGTTTAAAGCCCCTGAGGGAATTGACTCGATCAGAAAAATGGAAAATAGCACCAATATGTCTGATGTTAAAGTTTCCGGCGGTTCTTTCTCGTCTGATGTAGATGAGTATGTTGTTACAGGTTCCACAGCAATTAAGGATGTTGACGGCAACTATAAAATCGTAGAAGGCACTCGTGACCCGAGCGTTACGGACGGCGTAGCTGTTGCTAAGATTGGCAACAAGTATTATGGTACTCTTGACGCTGCTATTACTGCTGCTACTGATGGTCAGACTATTCAGTTGGTAAGCGATATTACTGTTTCCGATGATAACAAGGGAAATACAAATGGAATCGTAACGATTACAAGTAAGACTATAACCATTGATGGCGATGGTCATAAGATTATAGCAGCTCAAACGACTGATACAAGTAAATTAGCAAGTGTTTTCAATATTGAATCTGGTGCAAATGTCACATTTAAGGATTTGATCATTGACGCAGATGCAAAGGCAAAGCATGGTCTTAATATCTATGGTGCAACAGTACAGGTAAAGGACTGCACGATTAAAAATGGTAGTGGCTATGGTATTGTATGCAATAGCTCCAATTTGACAGTTGATGGGATCACAACCAGCGATAATGTTTGGGGTGGCATCAATGTTGACAATAGGATTGCGAATACTGGTAGCACCTTTACTATGAAGGCTGGAACGATCAACGAAAAAGATTCTGTTTATTTTGAGAATACTAATAACGAGAAGATCGCTGCAACGATTAATGGTGGCACGTTTAATGGCAAAGTCTCTGTTAAAAAAGATGTTAGTAATG
>JAUNWG010000128.1 GCA_030540435.1 Eubacteriales bacterium | reverse complement strand
TCCTGCTTCGCAGGGTGTGCCACCGGCACACCGCGGCCCTCATCCGAGGGAGGCTATGGTGCAGCGGATTTACCGTCCCTACTCGTTGTTTTCCTTATTTTTCTCCTCAAACTGCGCATGCAGCCATGTCAGCGCGTCATGCAGCGTGCCCACGGCATCGCACAAGCCGAGATCCACGGCTTCCTGTGCGCCGAGAACTGTCCCGACATCGGTGGCAAGTGCATCCGTTGCCATCATTTTGCGGCTCAGCTCGGCTTCATCGACGGAGGAATTGGCAACAATAAATTTTGTAATGCGGTTTTGAATCTGCCGAAAATATTCATAGGTCTGCGGTGCCCCGATCACTGTCCCGCTGATGCGCACTGGATGCAGCATCATGGAAGCAGAAGGGGAGATCAGCGTGCGCTGTGCGGCGACTGCCAGCGGAATCCCAATGGAATGCCCGCCGCCGAGGACAAGTGAGATGGTTGGCTTTTTCATTCCGGCGATCAGTTCCGCAATGGCAAGCCCGGCTTCAACGTCGCCGCCCGCCGTGTTGAGCAAAATTAACAGCCCGTCGATATCCGGAGTTTCTTCAATCGCGGCAAGCTGTGGCAAAATGTGTTCATATTTTGTTGTCTTGGTACTTTCCGGTGCTTCCTGATGCCCTTCGATTGTACCGATGATCGTAATGCAATGGATATTCCCGCCCGGCGAATGTGTTGTGATCGACCCGGTATCCGGTTCCTTGTTGGTATCTGATCTGGTTTCTGACATGAAATGCCCTCCCATGTAAAATTTTGTTTGAAATTTTTCTGTCTGAAACGGTTGACAAGGCAGCGTTATACGAAGAGTTATCCACATTTCCACAGAGTTATCCCCAGGATCATGTGAAAATCGGTGGAAAACCTTGTGCATTTGTGGATAACCGCATAGTTTTAAACAAATTATCGTGGCAGCTTGGAGAAAATCAACGATTTCAGGAAAATTTATCGCATTTTCACTGCCGTAAAATATCTGTCAAAATGACAGTGTACGGTGAGTAATCAAAAAATATCCAAAAAATTGTGATAATTCTTGAAAATACAGCAGTTTGTAATCAAATCACAGGAATATTTTACCCGTCTTGCCGGAAGTTATACACAGGTTTTGGAAAAAAGTATGGATAAATTATAATTTCTGTGCAAAAGTGTTGGAAATCTGTGTAAATTTGTGTAGACAAAAAGCAGGTGTGCCCGCAATGGACACGCCTGCTGGCTGTTCTGTTTTAATACCGTGCGTTTAACCAACGGTAGATGATAATACCGAGAATGTATTGGACGACAAGATATCCGTAAAGATAAATGGTAACCCAGCCTGTGTCGGGGAGAATATCCAGTGCGTCCAAAATGTAAAATAGGACGATGGATACAGCGATGATCACCATTCCAACTAAGTATGCATAACGTCCTGCCCGGTTGCGCAGCTGTTCTTTGCGCTCATCATGTAGGTCGATATCTTCCTGATCCAGCTTTTCCTGATATATTTCAGAATTTTCCGGACGGTTCCACCAGAAATATTTATAGAGCATCGCAGCGCCGCCACCGATACCCGCGCCGCACAAGCCGCACAACAGAGAATCCAGTCGTGTATCATATGTAATCTCAATACAAAGACATACGATACCGAATGCCAGATAGATCAGACCAGTAATCAAATGCTTCCGTTTCATGTCGATCCGCTCCTTTCATGCAGAAAAATCTCTTCGATTGGTTTGCCGAAAAAGTCCGAGATGGTAAACGCCAGTTCAAGGGATGGGTTATACCGCCCGTTTTCAATGGAGCTGACCGTCTGCCGGGAGACACGGATGCGCTTGGCAAACTCGCCTTGGCTCAGGCCCATTTCCCGCCGCAGCTGCTCCACACGGTTTTCCATAGCGTCACCTCCTGTCAAGTTTCCTTTACAATTACAGCATAGCATATGCCGGTTTGCATGTCAAGTTTCTTTTACATTTTCTTGAATGATTCTGTATGTTAACTTTGGGTGGCAAACTTTTAGCAGAAATGGCACACCAGAGCTTCCCTCGGATGAGGGAGGTGTCAGCGAAAGCTGACGGAGGGAGTGAAAAGGTAACTCGGTTACGCCAAGATAAACCTCGATAAAGACACTTCGTGTTTCGCTCCCTCAGTCAGTGCCTATGGCACTGCCAGCTCCCTCATCTGAGGGAGCCTTTGAGCATTTACTATTTCCACCCTTAGCGCCTAAATGAACCCGGATGTCAAAGTCATCCGGGTTTCTTGTTACCCTTTTGTAGTTGACAGACAATATTATATGTCATATAATATTGTAAAAGAAATAAGGAGGCGAACATAATGTCCTTCCCCATTTCATCTGGGCTATTGGATGCCGTTGTCCTCTCTGTCTTGGAGCAGGCGGATGCGTATGGCTATCGCATCACACAGCAGGTCCGCAGTAAGCTGGATATCTCAGAATCCACATTATATCCGGTATTGCGCCGTTTGGAGAAAAACGGCGACCTGACCGTTTATGACCGGGCATTTGATGGAAGAAACCGGCGGTACTATGCGATCACACCGACAGGGCGGCAGCAGCTGGCAGATTATCGCAGAGATTGGTATACCTATCGCAATGGAATTGAAGCATTGTTATTCGCAGGAGGGGAAACGAGATGAATCGAGATGAATTTATGCGGCGGCTGGCGCAGGCATTGCGTGACATGCCTGAGGAGGAACGCCGCCGTGCATTGGAATATTATGAGAATTATTTTGATGAAGCAGGGCCGGAAAATGAAGCGGAGGTCTTGCGCACGTTAGGGGCGCCGGAAAAAGTCGCAGCAGATATCCTGCGGGATTTTGCAGAAAATGACAGCGCGCAAAATCGGAACCACACAAAGGACCATATCCATGAGACGAAGGAACGGGCAACAGAGGGCGCACGCCAGATGAAGGACCGGTTTCAGACGATGGACAGCGGACAGAAGCTGCTCGTGCTTGTGCTGGCATGTGTTGCGCTGGTGTGTATCGTACCAGCCTGCTTTGGCGTCATTGGCGGGATCGGCGGCATTTTGATTGCATTGGTCTGCGTCGTGGCAGTGGTATTTCTGATCGTTCCGGTGTTGGACCTTGCCGCATGGGGCTGTGCGATTGGATTTGCCATTGCAGCGGGTGTCAATGTCGTGTCCAATCCACCGGTGGCATTGTGTTTTATCGGTATTGCATTGATCTGTGCGGCAGTGGGTATCTTGCTGTGGCAGCTGACGGTCTATCTGTTCCGCACAACCTTCCCTGCCCTGATCCGCGGTATTGCAGATTTTTTCCGCAGGCTGCTGGGGCGCAGCTGAGATACGTAAAGGAGTGTGGCTGAAATGAAAAAATCGACGATATTTGTACTTGTTTTGCTGGTGGCGGGCATTGCCTGCTGCGGCATTGCCTTTGGCATGGGCGTTGGAAAGACTGCGCTGGATGGCGCTTCTGCTGCACCGCGGTTTCTGAAATATCGGGAGACTGCTGTGGATAAGGGGCTGGAACCGCATGCGGAAATTGACCACCTGGTTCTGGATATCGATGCAGCGGAATGCGTTGTACAGACTGGCAGTGAAAACAGCCTGACTGCGGGATCGGATACCACATGGCGGTTGGAAGGCGAAACGCTGACCATCGAACAGGAGCAGCGGGACGGCTGGTGGTGGAAATCCAAGTCCGCACCGATTACATTGACCATACGAGAGGATGGATTGTCCTATCTGGATGTTGACGTCGACGCCGGAACGGTAGAAGTCCGCGATCTGACCGCAACACAGGGCATCACATGCAGTGTTGATGCCGGCGCGGTAGACATGAAGAATGTTTTTGCAGGCACATTGGAGATGGATGTCGATGCCGGTGCCATTGATTATTCCGGCAAGGTGGTCGGCCCGGCAAATCTGGAATGCGATGCAGGCTCTATTGCCATCACACTACAGGACGGTTCCACCATTGGACGGGTGTCCGGCGATATTAACATGGGCAGTATCGATGTACGGGTAAACGGCAAGGAAGCATTGAACGGCGATGGACTTTCCAGGACTGTTTCCGCACAGCTTTCAGGCGCAATTGGAGACGATTTGTTGACCTTTGACTGCGATGTCGGAAGCATCGAGGTAGACCTGAATGTAAATCAATCAGCGAAAAACCGGAGCGTATCGGGGTAAATGAGCGCGCCACTGCATGAAAAGGAGATGAGTCATCATGAAGAAATCGACATTGTTTCTGCTCGTTCTGCTGGTGGCTGGTGTTGCTTGCTGCGGTGTCGCCTTCGGCATGGGCGTTGGTGAGCTGACACTGGATGGTGTTTCTATTGCACCGCGGTTTTTCAACTATCAGGAAAAAGCCGTGGACAAAGACCTGACATTGCCGGATATGGATGACCGGCTGGAGCCGGATATGGACGAC
>JAUNWG010000127.1 GCA_030540435.1 Eubacteriales bacterium | reverse complement strand
TCGGACCGATACGGAACTTCCGGTACAGTCGTGCAGCGGCATCTGGTATGCATCAGCGGATAATTAACACCCGGCTGCGCCTCGCTGACCGGAAATACCCGATCATCCAATGGACCGCAGATTTTGCAGGTCTTAATATCCAGCGTAGCCAGATACCGGTATTCCTTGGTGTCGCACTCATGATAACCGTCCAGTGTCGCCTGCTCGGCAATATGTCCAGCTTCCGTCTGCACCAAGGCATCCGCGCGGCTTTTGGAGACATCCATCCGCTTTGCCAGCAGACGCGAAACCTTGTCCAGCGAATCCCCGCGTACAAACGCCTGCGCCAATACTGTATGCAGTTCATCGATCAGCTTATCCCGATTGCTCCACACGCGCGATGAGAAATCGCTTTCCAACCACGGAGTTGTCAGCGCTTTATTCAGTACCGCTTCATCGATGTGTGCAAAGGATGTATAAACGCCTGACATGTCCTGTATCTGATACACCGTTTGATAGTATGTATCTGTATAGCACGCTTCCAGGCGATCAGACAGTGCGTCATGCTGGTCTTGGTACATTCCCTGCACCATCATGTCAATCTGCGTCTGTAACGCCTGTAAACGGGATATGCGGCTGCGCAGGTAAATTTCGTTCAGCTCCTTGTCATAGCCACCTTCCAATGCTTTCGCCTTAAATTCATCCAGCGACATACGGAAATTTTCCAGCTCGACATTGCTAAGCCGTTTTTTTGCTTCTGCCATCGTAATGCCTTCGTTGGTGGCATACCGGCCATAAAACGCTGCAATTTCATCATCGATGGACTTTTTCAGCGTGTCATATTCAGCAGCCAGCTTCTCACACAGTTGTTCGTCCTTATCGATCTCAGCCTGCTTTGCCTGCAACGTGCGCTTGACCCAGTAAGCTCTACTGTTCATCCGCGTTGCCCCTCTGACGGCGGTACCGTGTTCAAAGCCGGGAATCCATACTGCTCCTGCTTCTTTTCGCTGTCCGCCGCTTCTTTTTCCAGCTGCTTCTGTTCAGCTTCGGCATCTTCTACCCACGGGTGATTTTTCAAGATCGTCTTATCGGAAATAACACCCATAGACTGCTGCGCGATCTGCGCGGTTTCTGTGTCATTCTGAATGGCATTGCGTGTCCATGTCTGCGTGATCTTCGCAGGCTCAGCCATACCACGAAAACGGCAGATCGCCCGAACCAGCTGTGCATAGCCCTTTCGGAACTGCGTTTCCATCAGCCCGGCTTTCAGCTCCAGCAGGCTGTACAGATATTTCAGCGCAACGCCGGACGAATCGCCAAACTGCTGCGGATCAGGGTCAACACCCATGCCGGAGACAAATATCTGCTTTCGGGTGCGGTCGAGAAATGCGCTGCGCGCTTCAAACGGAATTTCTGCGCGGATTGTGTCCACACCGCCCTCGCCGTCAACTTTGATTGTTTTTTCCAACCTGAGGTCCCGGATAAACTCCCCTTTGTCCTGCCCGCCGTAGTTCTTGATAACAAAAATGACTTCCTGCACATCCTCCATATCATTGGCAAAACCGGAAACGACTTTGTCATATGCATCGATCAGGTCTTTGTACAGGATCAAGTCTGACGTATGGTCTCCGTTGTTATAAAACGGGATGAACGGAACAGCACCGAGATTATGCCGCATTTCAGTTCCGATCGTCGGATAGTCAAAATATGCATAGTTCCCATTGGTGTTTTTCCTGTAGAAGCGCACCTTTTGATCGTCCCAGTATTCGCTGATCTCTTCTATGTTGCCTGTCGCCGGATTCAGCTGCGTATAACAGCGCAGTACACCGACCAGCTCAGCCCCCAGCCGATCAGAGAATACCGGTATAACCTGCGTCGGATCTACTGTGTAGTATCGAAACGAACCATCGTCCCCGCGCCAGTAGTGTAACCATCCCACGCCGCAGTTGGATGCATCAACGCCCAGCGCAGCAGATACCTCCGCATAATTGTCACCCAGCGTCTGCATGATCACATCGTTTGCAGCAGTGCTGCCGATATCGAACGTCGGCGGATAGGTCAGCAGGTATCCAACTTTCTGCGTCACAAGCAGCCTGTGCCAGTCATGAGAGATGCGGTTATCCGCAAGTCGCAAGGGATTCTGTTCAGCTGTCAAAACATCCGGCTTTGCGCCCTTCTGCATGATTTTGTTGCGGTTTTCGTAGTATCGCACTGCCTCATCGGCATGCGTTATAAATTTTCCGTGTCCTGCCAGCAGACGCTTGATCGTCTTGCTGTTTACCTCCATACGCTTACACCTCCCGACTTGTTAAACTGTTCTGCTACGCCCGTTGTAGCGTCCGGCGCGTCGTCGTGTGCGTTCTTGCCTTCCTTCTGATACGTGTTCATAGCGTGATAATATTCCGGCCAGCGGTCACGCCAATTAACCGGAAAGTACATGTGATCCTGTATCCATGTCGCGTTGGTAAGAATGCGCGCCTGTTTATTCTCGGACTGATGAAACCATGTCACACGGCATCGATTGCTGCCACGTTCCTGCATCGCGCGCTCCACATTCCGGGCAAAGCCGCGGCCGCCGTTATTGCTCTCGATGCGTGCAACGTTGCACTGGTACTCCATCAATCGGCGTGCAGTTTCCCCTTCTGTGATCTCCATGCCGTCTTTGGTGTAATAAACATCCAATACATACGCTTCTTTTTGATATTCTCCATATGTAATCGAGCACAAAAAGTCATTACCTTGATCTGCCGTATCAGTATAGTTGCCGATCCTCGTAAATAGTGGCTTTCCCGTCTTGTCCCTCGGAATGTCTGTATAAGTCTTAAACGACTGATACAGTCGGCCTTTCAGGTCGATCGGGATTTGCTGATAATTCGCGCTGGCGATCTCTTCCGACATGGTGCGCTTCTTCTCGTTGTAATCCGCCAATGTCAGTACGGCATCACAAAGCATGGTGCCGTCTGATTGTAGGGCGGGCATAGTAATCAACTCAGCATCCGGCCAGTGCACAAGCGCACGGCCCGCAAGGTCTTTACTCGCCCAACGGGTCATAATAATGATAATTTTGTATCCGGTTTCTGTTCGGGATAACATCGTATCAGTGAACCATGACCATTGTTTTTCCAGCAGCAATTCATTGAACGCTTCTTCGCTGTTTTTAATCAGATCGTCAATAATCAGTTTCCGCGCACCGAAACCGGTTGCAGTGCCACCCGGAGATGTCGCCAAATAGCTTGCATACTGCCCTTCTAAGCTCCACTTGTTCGCAGCAGCTTCGCCGTATTTAATTCGCGTATTGGGGAAGATATCAGAATAAACCGTGCGATCCGGTGTAAACTTCTCTTCTGCAATGCCATTGCGCACCGATCGGGCAAAGGTCGTTGACAATACCTCATTGTATGAACCGGTCATGATTTTCTCCGACGGATCACGACCAAAAAGCCATTGAGACAGCAACACCGCCGTTCGGGATTTCCCGTGTCGCGGCGGCATGTTGATAACCAATATCTTTTTGTTCGGATCGTCACAGAAGGACTGCATCCTATTGCACAGTTCACGCAAATACGGGCGGTCTTCTCTGTAGAAATCTGGCGCCAACAGCTTGGCAAATGACCAAAACTCTCTCCGTGCCAGCTCACATTTGGCACCGCGCACGATGTCAGATTTATCCACTATCAATCAACTTTCTTAGTTCTTCAGTGGTAAGGCCCTCAAACGGATTATTCGTATTCAACGTTCCTTCAACTCCTATATCGTGTTTGTCACGGTATTTATCCGGCATACGATTTTTCAACCAGAAAATTTGCGCCGTAGTGTCTCCCTGCACATGCTTTGTAACCGTTTTCGTAACTACCAAATCGCCGTCGCCAGCTATTGTTTTCATGCCGCAAGCAAAGGCAATATACTCACTAATCTTCTTGGCGCGTTCTGCACTGTAAAAATCCTGCTTTTGATACCAATTCAACCAATGCTCATCTTTTTTGCTTGAATTACATTTCTGGCAAGCCGGTACAATGTTGTCAACTGTCATGGTTCCATTATTATTTAATGGTTGCAAATGATCTTTCGTAAGCGTGGTAGTATTTCCGCAATAACAGCATTTTCCATCGAAATATACCTTTGCCATTTCCCACTCACGCTCAGTTAGCCCTGATTCACCGCCGTGACGCTTTTTCTGCCCACTATCAATGATGCGCTCTCTGGTAATTTCGGTATATTCGTAGCCAAGCGCGCGTTTCAGCAGCGCATTCTCGACTTCGATATTCACTACTTCCTTGCCCTTTTTTAGGGTGTCCGAAATGTCCGGATACTTTGTTTTCCAGTCATTCAGCGTAGACCGGCTAACCCCCATATTATGGGCGATCTGTTCATCAGTTAAGCCACCGCGCGCCCAACCTTCCAGTAGGAGGAGCGATTCCGGCTCCAGCCACTTTTCATATTTACCCTTTGCCACAAATCACTCACCTCCTGGCTAATTTTTTCCACAACAAAGCCGCCCCGATTGGAGCGGCCCGT
>JAUNWG010000126.1 GCA_030540435.1 Eubacteriales bacterium | reverse complement strand
AAGCAGTTTTCGGCGGGAACATGCGTGACATCAATCTGGTGCTGGAAAATATCGTTTATATGGAATTGCTGCGCCGAGGCTATGTTGTCACCGTTGGCAAAGTAGGTGAGAAAGAAATCGACTTCGTTTGTGAGAATAAGGGAAACAAACTGTATATTCAAATCGCTTATCTGCTCGCTTCAGAGGATACTATAAACCGGGAGTTCGGAGTATTCTTCCATGTCCGAGATAACTTTCCCAAATATGTCGTCACGCTGGACGAGCTAGATATGAGCCGAGACGGAATCAAGCACTGTAACATTCGAGATTTCCTTTTGGCAAAGGAATGGAATTGATTTCTGAATCACGATCACCACGGAAGTGTTGGTCATGCTGAAGACAAAAAGACATTTCCGAAGCAATAAAGCGGAGGAAATGTCTTTTGATTATGGAGAGAGTGTACGAAATCGTGCAGAGATACTCAAATTAAGCGGCGATGCCAATCGGAGAGAAAAAGATGTAGATGCCAACAGCAATTGCAACGCCAGCAAGGCACACGATGTGGCGATACTTCCATGGTGTCATATCAACGGTGCCTTCTTCTGGTGCTTTCCATTCCTCCACAGCTTTGAATTTATTGAGGTACAGCATGATAAGCAATTCAATGACAAACATCACTGCGATGGCATATAGATAATGAATCGGCTCTCGGCTGGACGGATAGCATGGCTTGACAATCATGAAAGCACCATAGCATACGACATGAACGATAGTAATCAGGAGTGGTGTGTAACGCGGTACACGGCAGAACACGATCGCCCCTAGCACCGTAAACAAGATCGGCATAGACACGAATTGCGACAGCGAGTTCAGGAAGGTCGTGATGCCGTTTGCATACATGACGAACGGAGAGATAATAATCGCAACCACGCCTGCAATGGTCGCATATATCTTTGCAACACGAACATAAAATACATCCGTCTTTCCCGGGCATAAAATCGGCCGGAACAAATCCAGTGTAAACATTGTGGATGCAGAGTTCAGAACCGAGTTAAATGAGGACAGAATCGCACCGAATAGTACTGCTGCAAAGAATCCCATGATTGGATTCGGAACGACCTCAGATACCAATGCTGGATACGCGAAGTCGATCGCGCTGTTGCCAGCTTCTTGAATCTTGTTCTGAATAGACGGCAGAAAGTATGCAATAACACCCGGCAAAACCAGATAAAAGAAACCCAGTGTCTTGAGGAAACCACAGAAAATTGCGCCCTTCTGCCCCTCCTTCAGCGACTTTGCAGCCAGCGCACGCTGCACGAATGACTGGTTGCAGCACCACCAATACAGATTGTTGAACAACATTCCGGTGAAGATAAGCGGCCACGGCAGCGCCGGTTCGCCTGCATCCCAAGCCGCCCATGCATTGAGCTTTGCCGGTTCAGTCTGCACCATATACTGAAAGCCAGCAATAATACCGCCGCCAGAAGTCTCTTTGCCCAGCAGTGCAAGACCAAGGAACGGAATCATCAGACCACCGATAATCAGACCGATGCCGTTGATGGTGTCAGACACAGCAACTGCTTTCAGTCCGCCAAAGATCGCATAGCATCCGCCGATAATGCCAATGATAACACATAAAATAGCAACAGCTGCAAACTTGCTCAGATTAAAGATGCCGGAAATATCAAAAATATTTTCAAACACGACTGCACCAGAATATAGAATAACCGGCAGATTCAAAATAGAATACATAATGACAATGACCAGTGAAAACATCGTGCGTGTCTTTCTGCCGAACCTCGCCTCCATTAGCTGAGGCATCGTCGTCGTGCCCATTTTCAAATACGTGGGCAGAAAAAAATATGCTAGCGCAAACAATGTAAACAGTGAACCGACTTCCCAACCAATTGGACTCATATTCGATGCCCAGCCTTGACCGTTCGTACCGACCAGCTGCTCTGCGGATAGGTTTGTCAGCAGCAGAGAGCCAGCAATGACGATGCCCGGCAGACCACGACCCGCGAGAAAATATCCCTCCGCGGTATCCAAATTGTCTCCTTTGGTCTTCCGCGCCGCAATGACAGCAACCAGCGCCGTAAAGAATAGGAAGGAACTCGCAATCCATCCAAACGAACTAAAAAAACTCACAATAATCACTCTTTCTTTTATTACCAAACTCATTGAATTTTCTTTCACGCGCGTCCCTTTTCGGTAGGTTTACGATATCATATTTCGTATATTTGTTCAATATTTTGAACGCAGTATCATTTTGGCGTGCAAAATCCTGTAAACATGCACAATATACCATAAGTTTTCTCAGTGTTTTCGCCAAATTCGTGTGATTTTGAGTGGTATTTTACCTGTTCTCAGCTCATATTCCGTGCAAATGCACGGAACCTTTGTTATGCCTTTAAATATAAAAAGAGACGTCCTATCGCAGAACGTCTCTTAAATCGTAATATATTATTAGATAATTGGGAAGTTATTCAGCAACCTTTACCCAAACGCCGCCGTTACGGCAGGACTCAGTCGCTGCAGCAGCCATCAGTACCGGACGCAGGCCATCGTATGCGCCAACAACGGTCGGCTTGTCGTTCACGATGGAATCAATGAAGTACTTGATCTGCTCGATGAATGCATCGTTATAACGCTCCAGGAAGAACCACTTCGGCTTCTCGGAAACTGCACCGTCAACAGTGGTGATAACAGCGGTCGAATTGAGGTCGTTGTTATCTGCTGCCATGCCCTTAGAGCCGAATACTTCTACTCTCTGGTCGTAGCCGTAAACTGCCTGACGGGAGTTGTTGATGGTAGCGATTGCGCCGTTTGCCATCTTCATGGTGACAACTGCGGTGTCAACATCCGGGATGCCGGACTCTTCCTGCAGGTTCGGGTTAACCAGGCAGGAGCCAATCGCAGAAATCTCAACAGCCTCAGAACCGGACAGGTAACGAACCATGTCAAAGTCATGGATCATCATATCATAGAAGATACCGCCAGAAACTGCAACATAGGATGCCGGAGGTGGCTCCGGGTCGCGGGAGGATACATTGATGTAATGCGGGTCGCCGATCTTGCCAGCCTTGACTGCATCAGCAACAGCCTTGTGGTTGTGGTCGAAGCGGCGGTTGAAACCTACCTGGAACTTAACGCCCTTTTCCTCTACCAGAGCCAGCAGCGCCTTGATCTTGTCGATATCATAATCAATTGGCTTCTCGCAGAATACATGCTTGCCAGCCTTTACTGCTTCCATAGAAACCTCACAATGGGTATCGGTGGAAGAACAAACCATTACGACGTCTACATCCGGGTTGGTGACAACATCCGTATAATTGGTGGATGCGTTTGTGATACCTCTCTGTGCCAGCCACTCGCGTGCACCGGACTTGTCCAGCATCGGATCGGCTGCTGCTACTATCTCAGCGCCGTCAATGTTATTCAGCAGGTTGTTAATATGCAGCTTACCAATTCTGCCGCAGCCTACAACACCAAAACGTAAATTTGCCATGACGTATTCTCTCCTTGTTATTAATACAAAATTACTTGCAGTATTTTGCTACATGAGCCTTTGTGACTTCAGCGGATTTCTTTATATTTTCCTCCTGAGACATTTCATAGTATTCTGGACGGAAGATTTCGATGGTGCAGCAATCACCGTCAAAGCCGATCTTTTTCAGTGTATCTGCATAGCGTGCATGCGGCAGGCAGTCGCCTTCTGCATCTGGCCACAGTCGTTTTTCATCATTATTATAGTAGGAACCGCACGGCATATCTTCTGTACCATTCAGATGCCATACAAAAATCTTCTTGCCGTCGGCTTTTTCTAATGTTTCCCAACCGGAGCCCATTGCATAGAAATGATACTGGTCAAGGGTAACGCCAACCAGCGGAGAATCCACTGCTTCTATGATTGCATAAGCATCTTCAAACCGGTTGATCGTCATATCCGGTGCACCGCAGAATTCCAGAGACAGTTTGATGCCATATGGCTCAACCTTTTTTACCATTTCCTTGAGCACAGCAACAGCATCTTCGCGGATTTCCTTGCGGGTCGGCTGCAAACCGCGTTCCTTCATATCTTGAGACGGAACAACGACGATCATCTTACAGCCTAAGATATTGCAGCGGCGGATAATTTCATCCAGTTCCTCCATAACAGCAGCTTTTTCTTCTTCTGTCTGCTTCATATTAAAGAAGCACAGTGCGTTGTAAGATAGCATGCCCAGGTGATGGGTTGCAAACCACTCGCCCAGTTCTTCCAGTGTAACAATACCTTTTTCAAGATCACGGTTCAGGCATTCAGACTGGATGTCGATGCAGTCAAAACCATACTTTTCACACAACTCCAAATCCTGCATGACAGTGTGGCCTGCGCAGAAACGGTCATTTGCTTCGTTAAATCCGATTCTCATGATAAAACTCCTTTTCTAAAAATAATCTGTAAAATGAACGATTTCGTTATCATGTGTTTAAAATAACATGTTCGTGCATTTGTTTCAATAGATTTAGACAACTATCATTTGCTTGTGCAAAATC
>JAUNWG010000038.1 GCA_030540435.1 Eubacteriales bacterium | reverse complement strand
TCACCCCACTTGTTATCCAGTATATCATACTGTCTAACAAATGGGGTGCAATTCACACGCGGGACGCCTTCTCTATTGTGCTTTTATGTGCTTTTAGCAAGGCAATGGGAAATTACTCAGCAACCTTTACCCAAACGCCGCCGTTACGGCAGGACTCGGTAGCTGCTGCAGCCATCAGTACCGGACGCAGGCCATCATATGCGCCAACTACGGTCGGCTTGTCGTTTACGATGGAGTCGATGAAGTACTTGATCTGCTCGATGAATGCATCGTTGTAGCGCTCCAGGAAGAACCACTTCGGCTTCTCGGAAACTGCGCCGTCAACGGTGGTGATAACAGCTGTAGAATTCAGGTCGTTGTTGTCTGCTGCCATGCCCTTGGAGCCGAATACTTCTACTCTCTGGTCGTAGCCGTAAACTGCCTGACGGGAATTGTTGATGGTAGCGATTGCGCCGTTTGCCAGCTTCATGGTAACAACTGCGGTATCAACATCCGGGATGCCGGACTCTTCCTGCAGGTTCGGGTTAACCAGGCAGGAGCCAATCGCAGAAATCTCAACAGCCTCAGAACCGGACAGGTAACGAACCATGTCAAAGTCATGGATCATCATATCATAGAAGATACCGCCAGAAACTGCAACATAGGATGCCGGAGGTGGCTCCGGGTCGCGGGAGGATACATTGATGTAATGCGGGTCGCCGATCTTGCCAGCCTTGACTGCATCAGCAACAGCCTTGTGGTTGTGGTCGAAGCGGCGGTTGAAACCTACCTGGAACTTAACGCCCTTTTCCTCTACCAGAGCCAGCAGCGCCTTGATCTTGTCGATATCATAATCAATTGGCTTCTCGCAGAATACATGCTTGCCAGCCTTTACTGCTTC
Source organism: Eubacteriales bacterium (assembly GCA_030540435.1). Classification (GTDB taxonomy): domain Bacteria; phylum Bacillota; class Clostridia; order Oscillospirales; family Butyricicoccaceae; genus Butyricicoccus_A. Next base: position 22,087 of record JAUNWG010000038.1, on the reverse strand, counting down.
CATAGAAACCTCACAATGGGTATCGGTGGAAGAACAAACCATTACGACGTCTACATCCGGGTTGGTGACAACATCCGTATAATTGGTGGATGCGTTTGTGATACCTCTCTGTGCCAGCCACTCGCGTGCACCGGACTTGTCCAGCATCGGATCGGCTGCTGCTACTACCTCAGCGCCTTCGATGTTGTTCAGCAGGTTGTTAATGTGCAGCTTGCCAATTCTGCCGCAGCCTACAACGCCAAAACGTAAATTTGCCATGACCTATTCTCTCCTTGTCTATACAAATGATTCATTTCAGAAATTTGGATACCCACAAGGATGCTTGCAGGGTATCCAAAAATCTTACATGCATAACGTGATTATGTCCGAACTTACTTTGCCATCTCAGCAGTGATGTACTCGTAAGCCATCTTTGCATACTTGAACGGATTTGCCTTTGCCGGGTCCTGCTCCGCCTCGACCATGATCCAGCCTTCGTAGCCGATATCGTCGAGCTTCTTCAGAACTGCCGGGAAGTCTACGCAGCCTTCCGGATCGCCCGGTACGGTGAAGCAGCCATTGCGGACGGACTTCAGGAAGGACCAGCTCTCCTTGATCGCCTGGTCGCGAACCGGCTTACGCATATTCTTCAGGTGAACATGTCCGATTCTGTTCGGGAACTTATCCAGGATGGCCAGCGGGTCAACCTCGGAGAAGGTCCAGTGACCGGTGTCATAGCACAGCAGCAGGTCATCCGAAGTGTTCTCCAGCATACGTACGGTCTCTTCCAGTGTCTGTACACAGGTGCCCATATGATGGTGGAAGCAAGCACGGATGCCGTTGCTCTTTGCATACTCAGCCAGCTTGTTCAGGCCCTCGCACATCTGCATGAACTCAGCATCGGTAAACGTTGCCTTGTTGTCAAAGATGGACAGATCCTGATTGCCCTGGATCGAGTAGGACTGCTCAGAAATATTGATCGCAGTTGCGCCAGCGTAGGACAGGTACTCGATTTCCTTCTTAAACTCCTCAAAGGTTTCCTCGTACGGCTTGGTGCCGAGGAAAGAGGAGAACCACTTGGAAGCAATGGTCATACCGCGCAGGTCGAGCGCTTCCTTCAGTTCCTTGACGTCCTCCGGATATTTGTGGCCAACTTCACAGCCGGTGAAGCCTGCCAGGCGCATTTCAGAAATGCACTGCTGGAATGTGTTCTCGTCGCCCAGATCCCACATATCATCGTTGGTCCAGCCGATCGGACAGATACCCAGCTTGATATCCTTGTTTGTGAACATAATCACAACACCTCCATGATTTTATTCTCTCCCATCCCTGCATCATCGACCGCACAAAAAATCTCTCCTTATTTTTCATGCAGCACAAGGAAGGGCGATAGGTTTTTCTCCTATAGTATTATGATAAAGGATGTCGCTGTGTTTGTCAAATGTTTTGTGCAAGTTGGTGAATTATTTTTTACAGCACCCGCAAATTGTTCCTGATTCTAACAAATACATCCCCATTTTTGCCGTAAAATATACCCAAAATTTATTATTTTTCATAATATTGTTGTGCAGTCTGAATTTGCGGTTTTTTCCTGTCAAGATGCGAAAAAAAGCCGCCCCATACAGGAATGGGAAGCGGAAAACACGTATCGCAGCACAAACCTTGACAATGGCAGGTCGCCATGCAAAAATGAAGACAGAAAAATGAGAGACTCATTTGCATGATGCGTCCCCCGTTTATAGATCAGAGATCATTATTTGAGAAATGACCGCCGACTCGGGAAAGCTGGGCGGTCATTTCTTTTTTGTCTCGATATAGGTTAACAATGCAATGATAAGAATCCCAATCTGAATCAAATCAGAATATGTAACATACTGCATATTACCAACCTCCCTTCCGGGGAGGTATGAAACCAAAAGAGTCTTCCACCGTCCTCCCCATAATCGAGGGGTCGGCACCGTCCAATTGCAAAGTCTCTCGTTCATATTCAGCATACCAAATCCAACCTGCAAAGTCAAGAAAGCTCCTAAGCGGCGTATCCACATCGCAGCACAAATCTTGACAATGGCAGGTCGCCATGCTAAAATGAAAATAGAAAAAGGTATACCGGAAGACGGAATACCCTTCACGACAAAGTTATCGACAAAGTTATATTGAAATAACCGCCGTAAGTTTGGTCGCCTCGGCGGTTATTTCTTTAATCGACTGATTAGATCGATCAGCATAACAATAAGTATCAAAATCTGGATCAAGTCCGAATATGTTACATATCCTGTCATGCCGTCACCCCTTTCTGTCACAAAGACTCAGAGGTGACCGGAAATATCACCCCTGACGCGAAGCCTAGAAGGGATGTTCCGCCTGCCTAATGTATACCCGTAACCAGCATAACAAATCCAACATACAAAGTCAAGGAGCCGCCTCCATATGGGGAGCGGCTCCTGTTTTATCGTCTATTATGAAATTACTTTCTTGCGATAACCTTCTTGACGTTTGCAACAACCTCTTCTGCGGTCAGCTTGTAAGCCTCCTGCAGATAGTTCTGTGCGCCTACCTGACCAAACTGGTCATGTACACCGACCATCTCGACCGGAGTCGGGCACTTTGCAGACAGAACGCGTGCAACAGCAGAGCCAAGGCCGCAGGTGCAGTTATGGTTCTCAGCGGTTACGATCGCACCGGTCTCCTTTGCGGACTTGACGATCAGATCCTCGTCGATCGGCTTCCAGGTGAACATATCGATCACGCGAACGGAAATGCCTTCCTCTGCCAGCATCTCGTAAGCCTTGAGGGATTCGTCAACCATGATGCCGGAAGCGATGATGGTAGCGACGTCGTCAGCGGACTCCTTCAGGGTAACGCCCTTGCCGATCTCGAAATCGGAGCCGTCAGCATAAACGGTGGTGAAGCCCTTACGGATCATACGCATGTAAGACAGACGCTCTTCCACAGCAGTCAGCTTCTTGGTCAGGCAGTAAACCTGTGCGTAGTCAACCGGGTCAATGACGATTGCATCCGGAACGGACATGTACAGTGCGCAGTCCTCAAACGGCATATGGGTACCGCCGTTGTATGCAGCGCATACGCCAGGGTCAGAACCGAGGACCTTAACGCCCAGCTTTGCATATGCAGCAGACATGAATGCCTGGTCAAATGCGCGGCGGGAAGAGAAGCAGCCGAAGGAATGAATCCATACCTTCTTGCCGGTAGCGGTCAGACCAGCAGCAACGCCCATAGCATTTGCCTCTGCAATGCCGGCGTTGATGGAACGGCCAAACTTGTCCAGCTTCTTGGTATTGATGCAGCCCTTCAGGTCGCAGTCAACATGTACAACAGACTGATCTGCTTCCATCAGCTCGGTCATTGCCTGTACATAAGCATCGCGGCAAGCGCGGGAATCCTTTTCATGCTTTCCAATTAAAGTAAAACTCATTTCGTATGCCCTCCTTACTTTGCAGCCTTGACAGCAGCAAGCTCAGCCTCTGCTGCAGCGATAGCTTCTTCCCACTGCTCCGGAGACGGCTGAGAGCTGTGAGCGGCAGACGGCTCTGCGAATGTAGCGCCCTTGCCCTTTGTGGTATTCAGAATGATCGCGGTCGGAACGCCCTTTACAGTCAGAGCCTCCTGAACAGCATCGTAAATCTGCTCTACGTCGTTGCCGTTTTCAACATTGATGACATTCCAGCCAAATGCGTCGAACTTTGCGCCGAGGCCCTTGCCGTGGGACATAACGTCTTCAACTGCACCGTCGAGCTGATTCTTGTTGTCGTCTACAAAGCAGGTCAGGTTGTCCAGCTTGTAGTGTGCTGCAAACTGAGCAGCCTCCCAAACCTGTCCTTCATCACATTCGCCGTCGCCTACGAATACGTAAACGTGGTTGTCCTTGCCGTCGAGCTTATGGCCCAGAGCGGCGCCGGTAGCGGTGGACATGCCCTGGCCCAGAGAGCCGGTGGTCAGGTCAACGCCCGGGGTCTTGGTGCGGTCGGTATGGGACGGGAAGTTGGTTGCCGGCTTGTTCAGCGTGCGGGTCAGCTCCAGATCATAAAAGCCCTTGAGTGCGAGGGTTGCATATGCGCACGGACCTGCATGGCCCTTGGACAGTACACACCAGTCGCGGCCTTCCCAACGCGGATTCTTCGGGTCAACCTTCATTACATCGCCATACAGGACAGCCATAGCCTCAACGATCGACATTGAGCCGCCGACGTGTCCAAAGCCAAGCGAACCGATGGTCTTCAGGGTCTCAACTCGGATTTCTGCTGCGAATTCACGGAGAGCCTGCATCTTTTCTGCTTTCTGCATTGAATACACCTACCTATTCCTAATTCATAAATTGCTGGCATAGTTTTGCGGCGCGAACCGCAAGTCCGCACGCGCACCATACAACAGTTTCTTTGATTTTATCATTTCTGCCTACAAATTGCAATGCTCGCCCGCTTATTTTTAGAGATTTTTTCAGCGCATTCTGAGAAATTTTTCCAAAATCCCCCGTTTTATTTGCTTTTTGCGTGCATTTATGGTTAACTCCTGCCATATGCCCGCCGACTGTTATCCAAGAAATACAAAAAAAATTTCAAAGTGTGGTTCCTTTTTGTTCATTTTTCTGCTATAATAGTCTCAGTGTGTTTCGTTGTTTCCCAAAAAAAGAAAGCAGGATACGTTTATGAAAATCAGCAGACTTAACTCCATAGAAGAATATGTCCTGTCCAAAAAGACTGTCTCCATCGACGAGCTTTGCGAGGTATTCCAGGTGTCCAAGAACACCATCCGGCGCGACCTGAACGAGCTGGAGGAGCGTGGTCACATCGCCAAGGTCTACGGCGGTGTCACCGCAGTGACCCCTGAGGAGGTCATGCCGCTGCCTGTACGCTCCGGTCTGAACCCCTCTGCCAAAAACCGTATCGGTCAGCTCGCCGCACGTGAGATCCGCGACGGGGACACTATTTTTATTGATTCCGGCTCCACAGCCGTCAATGTGCTGCGCCACCTGCCGCTGCGCATCAAAGTGACCGTCGTCACCCATTCGCTGCCGGCAATGATGGAAGCCGCAAAATTTGACAACATCAGCCTGATCTCCCTCGGCGGCGTATACAATCCGTCCACCAGCTCGTTTGTCGGCATTGCCGCACAGCAGGCGCTCTCCGACCTGCGCATCTCCAAGGCGTTCCTCAGTGCGACCGGCGTCACGGTGGAATCCGGTATGAGCAACACCACCTTCCTGGAGGCAGAGATCAAGCGCGGCGTCGTCGCACATACCTCCCATGTCATCCTCATCGCGGACAACTCCAAGCTCGGGCATGACGCAACTGTGACATTCTGCCGCCTGCGGGATATCTCTACCTTTATTACAGACCAGCAGCCTGCACCGAAATTCACAGAGTTCTGCCGTGCACATAGCATCCGACTGGTGTGGGAATAACCCCCATACCGCAGAAAAAGAGCATGAAAGCAAAATAAACACCCTTGCGAGCCATGTGCTCCAAAGGGTGTTTTTCGTCTGTATTGCGTTTCATTATGTCTTCCGTCCTGGCTGGCTGTCCAGATACATCCGTCCCCAGTCGCACATTGCCGTCAGGATCGGCAGCACGGTCGTTCCAAACTCTGTCAGCTCATATTCCACCTTCGGCGGCACGACCGGGAAAACATGCCGGGTCACCAGCCCGTCCTCCTCCAGCTCCCGCAGCTGCTGCGTGAGCATTTTGGGTGTGATCTTCGGCATGCGCTTTTGCAGCGCGCCAAAGCGCAGCGCACCGTCCGTCAGCTGGTCGAGGATCAGCGCCTTCCATTTTCCGCCGATCAGCCCCAATGTCGCCTCGATCGGGCAGTCATAGGGAATTTCCTGGGGTTCTCGCTTCATCAGGATGCCTCCTTCCGCTCGTCCCGCTTACCAATCGGATAGTATCCATTTTCATAGTCGCTTACCGAAAAGTGCGGTCTTGTTTCTCCATCAGATTATGGTATCATTATACCATCAGGTCGGGCGGTTTACAACATTTCCCATCTCATCCGCCCAAAACTTTCACCAATGTGCAAATATGCATGTGAAAACAGCAATATTGTGACTGCGTTTTGTATTATTCTCCATAATGACAACTATCTGTAGCATTTTGCCGCCAATTATTGGCGACTTGCACAATTTTCTGTTTTGTTTTTATATTCTATCTTCTTGAAAACGACAACATGTCATGATATAATAACAATAAATTATGCAACAAGGGAAAGCTGTACGCCCTTTTTGCAGCATTGTATTCAAATGATCTGCCAATTTTCCGGCAAAGAGAAAGGTGTGTTTTACAATGTACATGGATAAGGACGTCAAGCGCGGCTATAACGAATATCTGCGTCTTGATGAAGGAGAAGGCAAGGCCGGTATGATGGACGTCGCTCTTCTGGTTATGGAAGAGGGCGACACTTACACGATTGAAGAGGCTGACAAGGAAGTTGCATGCCTGCTGTTCGACGGCAACGTCAACATGGCATGGGATGACGAGAGCGTGGACATGGTTCGTCCGAACCCGTTCGACTACAACCCGTGGTGCCTGCTGGTGCACAAGGGAACCAAGATCGTCATCACCGCAAAGGGTACTTCCAACATTTATGTTCAGAAGACGCTGAATGACAAGGTTGCTCCGGAGTTCCCGAACAAGCTGTTCCGTCCGGAGGACACCGATACATGGGCACGCAGTGCAAACGGCGAGCTGCAGGGCTGTTGCAAGCGCGATGTACGTACCTGCTTCGACCTGGATATCGCGCCGTATTCCAACATGGTCCTGGGCGAGGTCGTTAACCTGCCGGGCAAGTGGACCTCCTACCCGCCGCATCATCATCCGCAGCCGGAGGTTTATTTCTACCGCTATGACAAGCCGATGGGCTTTGGCGCAGGCTGGGGCAACGGCGAGCTGTATGAGACGCATCACAACGGCATGGCGCTCATCACCGATAAGATGCACTCCCAGGTCACCGCACCGGGCTACTCCTGCTGCTATGCATGGGGCATCCGCCATCTGCCGGGCGATCCGTGGGACAAGACCCGTATCGACGACGTCGAGCACCTGTGGCTGCTGGAAGACGACGCAAACGACCACATCTGGAAGTGCCCGACCGGCTATTAATTTTTTAACCGCTTATTGTAACAAATAAGAATATACCATCTATCTGAAACAATGTGAGAATTGTGTAAGAATTGCATGAGGAGGAAAAATTCCATATGAAACACATGGAAACAGTCCGTCTGACTACCAGCCAGGCTTGCATCCGCTTCCTGGAAAACCAGTATGTCAGCTACATCGACATGGACGGCAAAGAAGTTGAGCACAAGTTTATCCGCGGTATCTTCATGATCCCGGGCCATGGCAACTGCGTTGGCTACTGCAACGGTATCGAGCAGGAGATCAAGGACCTTGAGGTTTATCAGGGCAAGAACGAGCAGGGCATGGCGCTGGCAGCTGTTGCATTCTCTCGTCAGCTGCGCCGCAAGCAGGCATTCGTCTGCACCTCTTCCGTAGGCCCTGGCGCGTGCAACATGATCACCGCTGCTGCTACTGCTACTGCAAACAACATTCCGGTACTGCTGATGCCGGGCGATGTTTACGCATCCCGTCAGCCGGACCCGGTACTGCAGCAGATGGAGCAGCCGCAGAACCTGACTATTTCCGCACATGATTCGTTCCAGGCTGTCGTCAAGTACTGGGGTCGTGTCAACCGTCCGGAGCAGATCATGACCGACATGATCTCCGCATTCCGCGTCATGACCGATCCGGGCAACTGCGGTGCTGTTGCTGTATCCATCCCGCAGGATGTACAGGGCGAAGCATATGACTACCCGGTAGACTTCTTCAAGAAGCGCGTTTGGACCATCGAGCGCCGTCCGGCTACCAAGAAGGCTGCAAAGAAGGCTGCTGAGATCATCAAGGGCGCAAAGAAGCCGCTGCTGATCTGTGGCGGTGGCGTACGCTACGCAGAAGCACACAACGTATTCCGCGCATTCGCTGAAAAGTATGGCATTGCTTTCGGCGAAACACAGGCCGGCAAGTCCGCGATCGAGTGGACTCATCCGCTGTCCCTGGGCGGTCTTGGCATCACTGGCACCGAGTGCGCAAACAAGTTTGCACATGACGCTGACGTTGTCATCGGCGTTGGTACCCGTTACACTGACTTCACCACCGCTTCCAAGTGGCTGTATGACGTAAACGCAAAGTTTGTCAACATCAACCCGTCCGAGTTCCAGTGCCTGAAGATGGACGCTTACCCGGTCGTTGCTGACGCAAATGAAGCGCTGACCGCCATCGAGGCTGAGATCGACGCGCTGGGCGGTTATCATACCTCCGACGCATACACTGCAGAGCTGAAGACACTGCAGGATGCTTGGTGGGCTGACGTTGACCGCATGGATCACACCGAATATATTGACGCTGAGTCCTATGTACCGGAGATCCAGGACGCAAACCGCCGCGCTGTTGAGCACTATATCGAGTCCATCGGCTCCAAGCTGACACAGACCGCTGCACTGGGCTACATCAACACCCATATCGCTCCGGATTCCATCTGCGTTGGCGCTGCTGGCTCCCTGCCGGGCGACCTGCAGGCACTGTGGAGAGCTCCGGTTCCGAACACCTACCACTGCGAGTACGGCTACTCCTGCATGGGCTACGAAGTTGCCGGCGCTTACGGCTGCAAGATCGCTTGCCCGGATCAGGAAGTTTACGCAATGTGCGGCGACGGTTCGTTCGATATGCTGCACTCCGAGCTGATCGCTTCCATCCAGTATGGCTACAAGATCAACGTTTGCCTGTTCGATAACGCTTCCTACGGCTGCATCAACAACCTGCAGGTAGGCCAGGGCAACAAGTCCCGTACCACCGAGAAGAACATGCACATCCCGGGCACCCCGTACGACGGCTGTGATCTGGGCCCGGCAATGAAGATCGACTACGCTGCTGTCGCTGCTGCTTATGGCTGCAAGACCTATACCGTAACGACGATCGAAGAGCTGGCAGCTGCTCTGGAGGATTCCAAGAAGCAGACCGTTTCCACCCTCATCGACATGAAGGTTCTGCCGAAGTCCATGTCCAAGGAGTGGGAAGCTTGGTGGCGTGTAGGCGTTGCTTCTGTATCCGAGAAGCCAGAGGTTCAGGAGGCTTACAAGCGTCTGACCGACCATCTGTACGAGGCTCGTCATTATTAATCCCGCGTGTTTCAAACGCAAGCACAAAAACACCGCAGGGGCTGCAAAATGCAGCCCCTGTTTTTTTGCATTTTCCGCTCTCATTTGCTGGATTTTCGTCCAAATTCTTTCAATTTGTTTGCAATTCCGTTACAAAACGCCAAAATCCCTTTTGTTCTACCCTGTTTGTGCTATAATAAGCACAGGACAATCCAAAAGAGAGAAAGGGTTTATTTTTTATGAAATGCAAACGAATCTTGTCATTGTGCCTGTGCAGCAGCTTGCTTTTGTTCAGCCTTGCGGGCTGTGGTGCCGGGACGGGCGAAAGCACAAAAGCCTCCGCAGATACTGCACCGCAGAGCAGCACGGCATCTGCCGGCAGTGCACAGCAGCCGGCAGGCTCCGCCGCAGCCGTACCAGACGCAGACAAGCCGGCACCGGCGCCGCAGCCGGAAAAACCTTCTTCCGAAACGCCAGCAGAAACACCGCAGAACACGCTGCCGCAGGGTGACAAATACATGGCGATCACATTTGACGACGGCCCCACCGGCAACGAAGGCGGACGCACCGAACGCCTGCTGGACGGCCTGAAGGCACGTGGCGTGCACGCCACCTTTTTCCTGTGCGGCTACCGCGTCAAGGATTTCAACTCCATGATGGATCGATACCTTGTGGAAGGGCACGAGGTCGGCAACCACACAATGGACCATATCCGGCTGGATACCAAAACAGATGACGGCGGCTATGCGCAGGTGTCCGCCACAAATGACCTGATCGCGTCATATACCGGTCAGAAGCCGACGCTCATCCGGCCTACCGGCGGCGCATACAATGACGCGGTGATCTCCTCCATGCGGCAGCTCGGCCTGCCCATCATCCTGTGGAACATCGACACACTGGACTGGAAGGATCATGACAACGCCGCGCTCATCAAGCAGCGCATCGTGGAAAACGCGCAGGACGGCGCAATCGTACTGGAACACGATCTGTATGAAGCTACGGTGGAAGGCGTGCTCGCCGCCATCGATGAATTGCAGGCACAGGGCTATGCGTTTGTCACCGTCTCCGAGCTGGCACAGCTCAAGGGCGTGACGCTGGAGCCGGGCAAGGTATATTCCGGCTTTACCGCAAACGATACAGTCGTGGAATCTGGCGCGAATTATAGTTAAAATTTATAAAAAAGCATAAAAAACGGCTCCTCGCGTGAGGAGCCGTCTGTTTTGGTTTTGGGAAACTGATATGTACTTGCTGTTATCAACCCAGTACCAGCGGGGAGAATACAACGTACATCAGAACGACAACCAGGGCGCCAACGGTAGCCCAGATCTTGCCGGTCTTCCACGGAGACATCTCGATCGCAGGCTGGTTCGGCAGCTCGAACGGTGTCTTGCGCGGCGCAAACTTTGCGACAGCAAAGTAAATGACGCACTGTACGAGGAAGCATACGAATACCCAATACAGGTAATGGATCTTGTCAAACACGAAGAAGTAACCGATCGCATACAGCACAATATGTACCGGTACACCGATCTTCGGCGCGACTGCGGAAACGTTCTTATTCAGCATACCGAACAGTACAGCGCACAGGATCGGCATGGAGAACAGACCCCAGCACTCGTTGATGAAGTTCATGATACCAGAACCGAAGTACATGATGAACGGGGAAATGATGATTGCCAGGATACCAACGATCAGACCAAAGACCTGGCCAACCTTTACGACCTTCTTTGCATCTGCATTCTTGCCCCAGATCGGCTTCCAGATATTCAGGGAGAAGATCGTGGACGAGGAATTCAGAACGGAGTTGAAAGACGACAGGATCGCGCCGAACATAACTGCTGCGAAGAAGCCCATGATCGGCTTCGGCATAACATGCAGAACGAGCAGCGGATACGCAGCGTCACCGTCAAATGCAGCACCGCTGCCAGAGGACTGCAGTGCGCCTGCCTCCATCAGCTGGTATGCGATGATGCCCGGGATAACGATAACAAATACGTCCAGGCACTTGAAGAAGCCTGCCCAGATCGCACCCTTCTGTGCTTCTGCCAGATTTGCAGCGCCCAGGGAACGCTGGATGATGGACTGGTTGGTAGCCCAGTAGAACATGTTGTTGACAAACATACCGGTGAACAGCAGCGGCCACGGGATATACGGCGCCATTGCGTTCGGTGCAGACCATGCATTCATTTTTTCCGGTGTAGCGGTAGCAAAGTGCTTGATGCCGGCAAAGAATCCGCCGCCATCCAGCTGACCCAGTGCAATAAAGCCCAGGATCGGGACGATGAAACCGCCGATGACCAGACCAACGCCGTTGATAGTATCAGAATACGCAACTGCCTTCAGGCCGCCGAATACGGAATATGCCATACCGATCAGACCGGTCGCAAAGCACACGATCAGGATACCGGTGAAGTAGCTTACATTGAAAATCGCGCTGATGTCGAAAATCTTCTCCAGTGCAACCGAGCCGGAATACAGGATGGTCGGCAGCATGGTGATAACGTAAGCAAACAGGAACATGATCGAGAACATGCGCATCGTGAACGTGTCATAACGCATTTCATAGAACTGCGGGATCGTGGAAATATTTCCTCTCAGGAACCGCGGCAGCAGTACGAATGCGAGAATGATGAGCGCGAATGCAGAGGTTGCCTCCCATGCCATAGTAGCCATGGAACCGGAGAACGCCTGGCCGTTTGTGCCGACTAGCTGCTCCGCAGAGAGGTTTGTCATCATCAGGGAACCTGCAATGACAATGCCTGGCAGGCTGTGTCCTGCCACGAAATAGCCTTCTTCTGTGTCAAGCTGCTCGCCGCGCGTCTTATACGCGGAAAGAATCGCTACAAACACTGTAAAGGCGACAAACTCAATTACAGTTAACATAAAATCTTGAAACTCCTTTTCAAAGCTCTCTCCCACGCCCACTGAAACGTTCCGGACCGTCCCCTAGGCGTAAAATCAGCCGCTTCATTCAGGTAACGACTGATTCTATATGGTATTATAGCAGATGTCTTGACCTTTCACAATATTGACTCCGTATTTTTTGTTAAAAATTTGGTAACATTTTTTATGCAGACTTTACAAAAAGGTACTCATAAGTTTGTCGGCAACACCCATTTGTTACATGCAATCACCTCAAAATACGCCATGAAAACACAAAAAACTGCCGTGCTCTCCTGAAAGCACGGCAGTTCTCCTTCTTACAACAACAAAAGGGAAGGTTTTATGGGTTTGCAAAAAACGATAAACCTGAGCGGCTCCTGAATTCCGCCACGGACAAGCTGCACAAGAGGTTTAAACCTCTCGGTTTTCTTTCCGTCGTCTATACATCCTTGCGCAACAAGAATACCATATTTTCCTCAAGATTGCAACTGTTATTTTATGCGCATGAAAAATACCCCTGCGGCATTGCCGCAGGGGCTGGGGATATTAGGATATCATTCGGTAAGCATTACTTGCCCAGCAGCTCGCGCTCGATGATCTCGCGTGCTTCCGGTGCCTGCTTGTCCATCTTCTCCGGGAAGCCGAAGTAAGATACACATGCGATGTTGTCGCCGCCAACCTTCGGAGCGTCCGGCTTCAGCTGCTTGTTTGCGAAGTCCATCTCACGCAGGGTCTCGAAGATGCCCGGGAAGTCGACCTCACCCTCACCCATAGCAGTGTGCTGATGGATGGTAACGTCAGCTGCACCGCGCTGGTTCAGCCAAGGCGGGTTCAGGATGTAACGGCAGTCCTTGGTCTGATTGTAGGTATCAGCAAACAGTACGTGGGTCAGCTCATCGCCAGCATACTTCAGCATATGGCGTACATCGCCCTTGCCCTGATCGTAGAAGAAGCCGTGGGATGCGGAGTAAACATAGCCCAGGTTCTTGGAACGGAAGGACTTGACCAGATCACATGCCTCGTCGTTCAGCTCGCAGAAGTCATACGGATGGGACTGAACCTCAACGCGCAGGCCCTCGCGCTCGATGATCGGCAGCAGCTCTTCCATCGAACGGAACCACATGCCATTGCAGATTTCCTGCTGATTCGGATCGCCGGAGAACTCGGTGTTGATAACCGGAACGCCCATGTTTACTGCGATCTCGATGATCTTCTTCCAGTTTGCTACTGCGTGCTGACGCTGCTCCTCGGTCGGGCCGGACCAGCGGTAAACAACGATGAAAGAAGAAATCTCTACGCCAGTCTCCTTCAGAGCCTGACGGTACTCAGCCTCAGCTTCCTTGGAAAATAGCGGGTGCTTGTAGAACGGGTTGATGCGCGGATGCGGGGACTGCTCAATGTACTTGTAGCCCCAGTCAGCTACCTTGTGTACCATGTCATTGATGCTCATCTGCTTGGCAAGAACGTCAACGTCAAATGCGATTTTCATGATTTGTTTCCTCCTTATATATATTGTTGTCGTCTCCATCCCTCAAAGGGGATATCCTCTCATTGCTGGCTTTATTATATCGCACAATCCCACCTGTGCCAATGATACTATCCGCTCAATCACTGCGAAATCCTGCTCTCCTTCCCTTGCATTTCCCCGCCCATTCTGTTACCATAGGGTACAGGGAGGCGGAGCTATGTTAATTCGGGAAGCGGGCGTACACCAGACATCCGAACGGTATTATTTCACGCCGTCGGCGCTGGCACAGGAGCTGTTTTATTATCTCACGCGCTGCGGGCACTATTTCTGCAACCGGGCGTATTCCTTCGGCTGCCAGTCGGAAATCGCACTGCAGGGCGACCACAACCAAAATATCATGCTGTTTGCCATTCAGGACGGCGCACTTGAGCTGACTATCAACGGAAAACAGATGCTCGCCACGACCGGACAGGTCGTGCTGTTCGACTGCGCGGAGCCATACCGCTACCACGGGACAGACGGCTTGGAATTTACATGGCTGCTGTTCAACGGGCTGAACGCGCGCAGCTTTTACCGCCGCATTCTGCAGGTGCGCGGCGATAAACATGTGTTCGCACCGACGTCCTATTCAGAAATTCTCTCACAGCTGGATTCCCTGCTGAGCAGCTGCGCCTCCGGCAACCGCCTGAGCGAAGCCGCCTGCTCTCAGCTGCTGCACCGCCTGCTGTGCCTCATGCTGCTGGAGGATTCCGGCAGGGTGCAGGACAACGATACGGTCATCACCCAGTCCATCCGGTACATGAACGAACATTTGTTTGAACAGATCACGGTCGCGGACGCCGCCGCTGCGGTCAGCCTCAGCCCGTCGCATTTCTCGCGGCAGTTCAAGCGTCATACCGGTTACTCGCCCTATGAATACATCATCCTGCGGCGGCTGGACAAGGCAAAATACATGCTCACCTCGACACAGCTGACCGTGAAGGAGATCGCCTACAAGATCGGCTACAACAGCGAGGAGAATTTCATCCACAGCTTCCAGAAAAACGTGGGCATCTCCCCCAGCCTGTTCCGCAAATACCCGATTTAGAACATTGTATGTATAAAAATACCGCCGGTGCAAGCGCATACGGCGGTATTCGTCTTCTCACTGATTTATTTGTAAAACTCCGGTCGTTCGCCCGCCTGGATCGGTACGATCTCGCCGGTCTTCTGGCTGGCAACGAGCGCATCCGCGGTCAGGTTTGCGATCAGGCCGTCCCATGCATCCGGACCGTGTACTTCGCCCTTGCGGGTCGCGTCGATCCAGTCCTGGATCTCCACATCATATGCCTGGATAAAGCGCTTTTTCCAGCTCTGCTCGATCGGGGTCGTCATGCCGCCCGCCTTGCGGTAGGTCGGGAAAGACGGCTTCGGCAGATCAATAACGCCGTTCTCACAGACGATCTGACAGTTGATGTCATAGCCGAACTTGCAGTTGACAAATACCTCGATCATGGCGATCAGACCGGACTTGCAGCGCAGGAACATCAGCTGCGGATCCTTCAGCTCCGGATGCTTGTCGCTCGTCTGACGCGGCATCATGACCTGCGCAGATTCATAATCATCATTGACCAGCCAGTGCAGGATGTCGATCTCATGGATTGCAGTGTCAGTCACTGCCATCTCGGTATCGTAGTTATCATCCACCGACGGGTTCCAATGGGTACATTTTAAGTACAGCGGCGCGCCAAATTCGCCGGAATCCAGCATTTCCTTTACCTGCTGGTAGGACTGATCAAAGCGGCGCATAAAGCCGACCTGTACGAGCTTTTTGCCGCCTGCCATCTCGGCCTCCACGATCTCCAGCGATTCCTCCGCGCTTGTGGTCAGCGGCTTTTCACAAAAGATCGGCTTGCCTGCCTCCAGCGCCTGCATCACGGTCTCCTGATGGGCAAAGCCCGGGGTGGTACAGATGACCGCGTCGACATCCGGGTCATTGACAAGGTCTGCACTGTTACTGTAAACCGTTGCGCCCAGCGGTTCTCCGACTTTATGTGCGCCTTCTACAAACAGATCAGATACTGCAACCACCTTGCCGCCCGAAAGCCGATTGGTGATTCGGTCAATATGCTCACGTCCGATAGCGCCGCAGCCGACAACGCCGATTCTTAACAGTTCCATTCTTTGTCCTCCCTTACATGCTCCTATGTAATATACCAGCATAGTTCCGGAATATGGTATCCTATGGGTTTCTCAATTGTAACTATTATACGGGCTTTCCATACATTTTGCAATACAAAATCGTATTTTCTCAAAATTTATCCGACATCATTCACAAAACTACCCAATTATCCGCGCCGATTGGTATGTCCCTGCGCAAGTTTGCGGTATTCTCCCGGCGTCATGCCGACCGTTCGGCGGAACAGCGCAGTAAAATAATTATAGTTGCTGTAGCCGCACTGTGCGGCAATGCGCTGCACACTCTGCCGTGTAGAGCCGAGCAGAGTCTGCGCGCGCGCCATGCGGCGGCGGGTGATATACTGCACCGGGGTACAGCCCACGCTGGCGAGGAATACGCGGTCCAGATGGTATTTGCTCACGCCCATCGCCTGTGCAATCTGGTCCAGCGTCAGCGGCTCCAGATAATGCCGGTCGAGATACATACGTGTGCGCACGCCCAGCGCATAATGCGCCTGCTCCGCGCGCTCGGCGGCAGTGCGGTGCAGCTGCAGCGCCGTCGTGACAACGGCAGCGGCCAGATAGCTGCACAGCTCCTCATTTTGTATGCCGGGGTCGGAGACTGTCTGCTCCAGCACATTTAAGATATCCGCCAGCCCACGGCTGCCCGCGCCGGCATGGACCACCACCGGGTCATGGTGCGCGATAAAATGGTTTTCCTCCATGCCGCGGCACAGTAGATGCGTAAAACCGCAGGACATGCCGCGCATCGGCGTTTCGCCCTCTGCATAATAGCGGTGCGGCTCGCCCGCCCCGCACAGTACGAAATCCCCTTTTTCCAGATCCTCCCGCCTGCCGTCCACAATGGCGGTGCCGTTGCCCTCATACACCAGCATCAGCTCCGCATGTCCTGCATGCGAATGCATCTCCTGCCCCTCCGCATCCAGCTGGATGGGGCAAATATACACCAGCTGCGGCAGGATATTGTCCTCAAAGCTGCTGCGCCCCCAGCCTGTCGCCATATAATCCAGCATCCTCGCACTTCCTTCCCTGCGGCGATCCCCGCAGCATTGTTACATGATTATACATTATACTAATTTTGTACGCATAACACAAGAAACACGCGCTGTTGTTCACACAACCAACACACAGCGGTGCTAGAATAAGTCACGATATAAGCAAAATAAGCAAACCTGATACAGGAGGATCTATTTATGATACAAGTATCCGGCCTTACCCGCCGGTATGGCGCCGTTGCCGCAGTCTCCGCGCTCTCCTTTCGCGTACAGGAGGGCGAGATCGTCGGCTTCCTCGGCCCGAATGGTGCGGGCAAGACAACGACCATGAACATGCTCACCGGCTGCCTGCGCCCCACCGCAGGTTCTGTCACGTTGGGCGGCTTTGATATTGAGACAGACGCAGACCAAGCCCGAAAAATGATCGGCTATCTGCCGGAAAACCCGCCGCTGTATCCCGACATGACGGTGGAGGAATACCTCGGCTTTGTCTACCAGCTGAAAAAATGTACGATGCCGCGCGACACCCATCTGGAGCAGGTATGTACGATGGCGGGTCTGACCGACGTGCGCGGGCGGCTCATCCGCAACCTGTCCAAGGGCTACCGTCAGCGTGTCGGCTTGGCGCAGGCGCTCATCGGTGACCCGCAGGTGCTCATTCTGGATGAGCCGACCGTCGGGTTGGACCCCAAGCAGATCATCGAGATCCGCGAGGTCATCCGCAGCCTTGGCAGGCAGCATACTGTTATCCTGTCCAGCCACATCCTGTCAGAGGTGCAGGCAGTGTGCGACCGCGTGCTCGTCATCGACCACGGCAAGATCGTGGCGGACGGCACGCCGTCCGAGCTGAGCGCGCGCATGGAGGGCGCAGAGCAGCTGGACATGACCATTGAAGGCGCGCCGGAGCTTGTGCTGCCTGCCCTGCGGGCGGTACCCGGCGTTGCGACGGCGGTCGTGGTGACCGAGGACGGCAAAAAATCCGTCTACCGCATTACAGCGGAAAGCGATGCGGACATCCGCCGCGCGGTATTTGACGCACTCAGCCAGAACCACATGGCGATCCTCTCCATGCAGCAGGTCGCCCTCAGCTTAGAGGATATCTTCCTCCAGTTGACCGGCGCGGAGTCTGCGGAAGCAGCCCCGGAACCGGCAGAGGCAAAGGAGCCGTCAAAGAAAAAGAAACGCCGCCTGTTCGGCAGAAAGCGGGGTGATGACAAGTGAACGCCATCTGCAAACGCGACTTGCAGGGATTTTTCCGTTCGCCGCTGGGCTATGTCTATGCCGGCGCATTCCTTGCCATCATGAACCTGTATTTCTTTGCGTCCTGCATCCTGTCCTCGTCCAGCGATGTGGGCAGCGTATTCTCCAACATGCTCATTGTGTTCCTGTTCCTCATGCCGATCCTGACCATGCGGCTGTTCAGCGAGGAATACAAGCAAGGCACCGATAAGCTGCTGCTGACCGCACCGGTCAGCGTATGGGACATCGTCGGCGGCAAGTTCCTTGCCGTGCTCGGCGTGCTGCTGTGCGCCCTGCTGTGCACCGTCCCGTGGCTTATTATTATCATCATTTTCGGTACGCCCGCGTGGGGCACGATCATCGGCTGCTATCTCGCGGTCATCTGCGCGTCCGCCGTGTTCGCTTCGATGGGCATGTTCCTGTCCAGCCTGACGGAAAGCCAGCTGATCGCCGCTGTGCTGTCGTTTGCGCTGTTCCTCGGCCTGTATATCGTGGATATGCTGAGCTATTCGCTGGGCACGGATTCGCTGCTCGGCACGCTGCTGAGCTGGCTGTCCATCTTCACGCGCTACGATACGTTTATGTCCGGCCAGTTCTCGCTGGGCAATCTCATCTATTTCCTCTCGCTCACCGGCCTGTTCCTGTATCTGACCGCCCGCGTGATCGAGCGGCGCAGAATGTAAGGAGGTGCGGACATGAAACGCTTTTCATTCAAACGCCCGAAAAAGAACAAACCGGCAGCTTCGCCGGAGCAAAAGGCGGTGCAGCGCAAAAAGCTCCGCCGCGTGTCTGTCTCCGCAGCCGGACTGGCTGCCGCCCTCGCCGCAGTTATCCTGCTCAATCTGGTGTGCACCACGCTGACCGACCGCTATGATTTGACGCTCGATCTGACGTCCAATCGGCTGTATGAGATCACCGACACAACAAAGGATCTGCTCGGTTCGATGGAGGATACCGTCGACATCACCATCCTTGCGGATGAGGATACGTTCCGTACAGACTCCTATTACGGCAAGGTGCATACGATGCTGGGCAAATACGCCAACCTTGCGGGCGACAAGCTGAACATCGAATATATCGACCCATATACCAATCCCAACGCGGTCAGCAAATACAGCGACCTCGCCGCCACCATTCAGGAGGGCAGCGTGATCGTCTCCTGTAATGACCACACACGCGTGCTCAACGCCACCGACTTCTATACGACCGAAGCCTCTTCCTACAGCGGCTATTCCACCGTCACCGGCTTCCAGGGCGAGCAGGCGCTGACCTCTGCCATCACGGCTGTCACCAGCGACGAAACGCCGGTCGTGTATATTTTACAGGGACACAACGAGAGCATTTCCACCAGCCTGACCACACTGTTCACCAACGCGGGCTATTCGGTCAGCCTGCTCAACCTGACGGAGGAAAAGGATATCCCGGAGGACGCGGCGATCCTCGTACTCAGCCTGCCGCAGGCGGATTACACCGAGGATGAAGTCGACCGCATCGACGCGTTTATCAAAAACGGCGGCGACCTGATGGTATTTGACGGCACCGCCTCCCCCACCTCGCTGCCCGTGCTGTATTCCTATCTGAAGGAATGGGGCATTGCGGTACAGGCAGACATGGTACTGGATGCGGACTACAACATCGACGAAGCGCCGGACATCCTCGCACAGCTGACGGATGCAGCAGCCAACGACGACATCGCGGATTCCGACCTGACACTCATCACACCAAACGCAAAATCCATCGTCGCGCAGCTGGACAGCTCGGTATCCGACCGGACGGTTACAGCGCTGATGGAAAGCCGCGACACCTCGTACGCCAAGGTGCTGACGGACGAAACCCAGTATGACAGCTACACCAAGGAGGACGGCGACACGGACGGCCCGTTCACGCTGGCGGCGCTGGCGGATTACACCGGCAACGACAACGGCGGACAGGTCTTTGTGTGCTCTGCCGGTATCATGATGTCGGATGACCTGATGGGCGCATCCAGCCTGCTCAACCAGTCGTTCCTGAGCAATGTCGTGGCGCAGCTCCAGCCGGAGATCGACATGGTTTCCATCCCGGCGAAGAGCCTGAGCGCAGAGCCGCTCATCACGGGTACGACCACACAGTTTGTGCTGTTTGCGATCCTTGCGCTCATCCCGCTGGGCCTGTTCGCCGCAGGCATCGTCGTCTTTGTACGCCGGAGGCGCTTATGAGGAAAAACACCAGACGATTGTGCATCGGCGCGGCGGCTGTCGCCGTGCTCGGCGGCATCTACGCATGGCTGATGCTGCATCCGGCGGAGGACGACACCGAAACGCCGTCCACCGCCCTTGTCTCCATGGACAGCGACGACCTTGCCAGTGTGCAGGTATCCCTGCGCGACGGCGGCAGCTATACCGTAGAGTTTTCCTCGGACGACAGCGGGACGGAATACACCATGTCGGGCGACGATTTGGATTACAGCGAATCGCTCATGCAAAGCCTGATGAATGCGGCATCCAGTATTTCCGCCCGTCCGGTGGAGGAAGCGTGCACGGAGCTGGAAAAGTACGGCTTATCCGACGACGATACCACCGACACCATTGTCATCACGGATACCGACAGTACGCAGACCACACTCACCCTCGGCCTGTCCAACGATTTCGGCACCTACTGCACGGCAGGCGGCAGCGACGTTTATCTGCTGGACAGTGACACCGCCCAATCGCTCACCCAGCCGCAGTCGTATTACCGCAACCTCACGATCCTCGGCGGCTACTATACGCTGTCCAACGAGCTGCACACGCTGTCCATCGACCGCATGGCAGACGGTTCGACAGTCTCCATCCAAACGCGCGATACCGATGCGCTGGACGAGGACGCCGTCAGCGCATATTCCGACTTTGTCTTCACTGCGCCGGTGGCGTGCGACGCGGACGACTCCAAAATGAGCAGCATGATGGGCCAGCTGGAAAGCGGCCTGACTGCGGATTCCATCGTGGAGGACGACCCGGACGATCTCAACAAATACGGGCTGGATGACCCGGTCCGCATCTCCATGACGGCGAACAGCCTGGACGCCACGGTGCTGGTGGGCGATACCACAGAGGACGGCCACATCTATGTCATGCTGGAAGGTGGACGGACGGTTTTCTCCTGTGATGCATCCTACTACGACTTCCTGAATGACGACTGGAGCAGCTGGCGTTCGACCAACCTGATGCCGTGTGCGCTGTGCGAGATCGATCAAATTGTCATCGCAAACGGCAGCGAGACGCACACAGCGGACATCACGCACGTAGAAGCGGATGAAAACGAAGACGCGGACAGCGACACAGAGACCGCCGTACTGGACGGCAACGACATGACGGACGATGCTCTGCAACAGCTGTTCCTCGCGGTTTCCTCCGTCAACTACACCCGCCTTGTCGACGACCCGCAGCAAGCAGAGGCGGAGATTACCGTTACGCTCACCATGACGGACGGCTCCACCCGCTCGATCGCCTTCACCAAGGGCGGCTCGCGCGAATACCTCACCAGCGTAAACGGCGGGGCATATGCCTACGGCGTGCCGCAGGACGATGTGACAAGTATTCTGGAACAGGTGACAGACAAAGAAGACGATACCGACGATGAGGAATCGTAAATCGTAATATAACAAACCTCCCTCTTCTCAGCCGAGAGAAGGGGGAGGTTTTCGTTCTTTTTGTTCCGCGATTTATTCCTTTGTTGACGATCCGTCAAAACGCAAGTATAATGAAGATGTGGAAACCACCGGACTACGATTGTGTTTTCTCCATTTTGTAGGTCGGATACGGTAAAGAGACGGTTGCCTGCTATCCCGCGGATAACGGATAGGAGGTGGTGTAGATAACGCTCGCGGGAAATATTCCTGCGGAGGTGATACATATCCTTTTTCAAGTCATTCAGATTGTACTTGAGACAGCTATGCTGATCGTAGCAATTGCTGATCTCTGGATTACGATCAAGAATACAAAGAAAAAGTGAACCGTCTGCCGCTAACAGACGGTTCACGAAGGGTTGAGAGCTACCAACTCTCGATTCCAATGTAACTTGAGTTATTTGTGGCAACCGTCTGGTTTCCACGCTTTTATTATACGCACTTTTCAAACAAAAGTCAACAGCCAGACATCCCCCTTCTCAGCTAGACTGTATCCTGAACAACAGACAGAAAAAGAAAACACCAATCGTAGAATAACG
>JAUNWG010000125.1:4417-4627 GCA_030540435.1 Eubacteriales bacterium | reverse complement strand
TGGTTCCCTTTGATGACAAGACGATCACCTGGTGCATTGCCTTTATCCATCAGGATTACGAAAAACTGAGTGCTGTCGCCAAAAAATTTATCCGCTTTCTCATAGATCAGGTCAATTCCAGGTAACTGTTTCCTTTTCATTGAATACTTCAAGAAAATGCCAGTCTCTTTTCACAAATGCCACCGATCACTCATAGAAACATGTTGTATA
>JAUNWG010000125.1:0-4407 GCA_030540435.1 Eubacteriales bacterium | reverse complement strand
TTGATTTGCAACGGAAAAAAGCAACGAACGGGAAGAGTAACCGTCCCTCTGCGGCATCAGAGAAGGACAGCCATCGGCTGAAAGCTGTCCGCCGACATGGAATGGTGAAGTTCGCCCGGGAGCTCCGGTGACCAAAAGCACCGGCGGGAGACACCCGTTACCAGTCCCAAGCGTCGGCATGTCTGCCGGAATACGGGTGGTACCGCGGAAGTATCCAGACCTTTCGTCCCTGTTTATTGTAGGGAACGAAGGGTTTTTTTGTGCGTAATAAAATCTCAAGGAGTGTTTTTACAGATGAAGGAAAAGTTACAGTCTATTCGGGAGCTTGCGGAGCAGGCTATGACTGCCTGCAAGGATTCCCGCGAGCTTGACGCAATCCGAGTCAAGTACCTCGGCAAAAAGGGCGAGGTTACCGCATTGATGAAAAATATGCGCAATCTGACGCCAGAGGAGCGCCCTGCCTTCGGTCAGATGGTCAACGATCTGCGCGCCGCAATTGAAACCAGCCTTGCTGAAAATAAGTCCCGTCTGGAAGAAGCTGCTATGGCTGCAAAGCTAAAGAGCGAAACCATTGACGTCACTATGCCGGGTGAAGCCTTTACTATGGGCAAAAAGCATCCGATCAATATTGTTCTGGATGAAGTTAAGGACATCTTCATTGGCATGGGATTCTCCATCGGAGAAGGTCCGGAAGTCGAGAAGGATTGGTATAACTTTGAAGCGCTGAATATCCCGAAGGATCATCCGGCACGCGACACACAGGATACCTTCTATATTTCCGATAATGTCGTGCTGCGTACCCAGACCTCCCCGATTCAGATTCATACAATGGAGCACCAGAAGCCGCCGATCCGCATTATCGCACCGGGCCGCGTCTTCCGTTCTGACGCAGTCGACGCTACCCATTCCCCGCTGTTCCACCAGATCGAAGGTCTGGTCGTTGACAAGGGCATCCGCATGTCTGACCTGAAGGGTATTTTGGAAATGTTTGCAAAGAAGCTGTACGGCGAAGATACCGTTGTCCGCTTCCGTCCGCACCACTTCCCGTTCACCGAGCCTTCCGCCGAGATGGACATGCAGTGCTTCAAGTGCCACGGCACAGGCTGCCCGCTCTGTAAGAATGAAGGTTGGATCGAAATTCTTGGCTGCGGCATGGTTCATCCGAAGGTCCTTGAGGTTTGCGATATCGATCCGGACGAATATTCCGGTTATGCATTCGGCATCGGTTTGGAGCGTATCGTTATGAGCCGCTATAAGATTACAGACATCCGCATGTTCTATGAAAACGATGTGCGCTTCCTGCACCAGTTTTAACTGACACACTGGAAAATACTGATTTTGGAGGAATGAAATCATGAAGCTGCCAATGAGCTGGCTTTCCGAATTTGTAGATATGACCGGCATTTCAAACAAGGAATACGCAGATAAGCTGACCATGTCCGGTTCAAAGGTCGAGGAAGTTGTTTACCTCGGCGAAGAGATTAAAAATGTAGTTACCGGCAAGATTTTGTCCAACGTGCCGCACCCGGATTCTGACCATTTGGTCATCTGTCAGGTTGATGTCGGCAAGGACGAGCCGATCCAGATTGTCACCGGCGCACCGAATGCACATGTCGGCAGCATTGTACCGGTTGCTCTGCACAAGTCCTTCCTGCCGGGCGGCGTAAAAATCACCAAGGGCAAGCTGCGCGGCGTCCCTTCCAATGGTATGATGTGCTCCCATGAAGAGCTTGGTCTGACACTGAATGAAATCCCATACGGCGATCCGAACGGCTTGCTGTTGATGCCGGAAGGCACCCCCGTCGGTGTCGATATCCGCACTGTAGTTGGTCTGGATGAATATGTAACCGACTTTGAGATCACTTCCAATCGTCCGGACTGCCTGAGCATTATCGGTCTGGCACGCGAAACAGCTGCAACCTTCGACCGTGAGTTGAAACTGCATACACCGGAAGTAAAGGGCTGCGGCAGTGACATCAATGATGCACTGTCCATTCAGGTCGATGAACCGGAGCTTTGCCCGCGCTATACCGCGCGCCTTGTAAAGAACATCAAGATCGAGCCGTCACCGGCATGGATGCGTGAGCGTCTGCATGCTGCGGGTGTACGACCGATCAACAATATTGTTGATATTACCAACTACGTTATGCTGGAATATGGTCAGCCAATGCATGCATTTGACTATGCATGCCTGAAGGATGGAAAAATTATCGTCCGCCGCCCGAAGGAGGGTGAATTCATCCAGACACTTGACGGTCAGAACCATTATCTGGACAGTGATATGGTTTGTATCGCAGACGGTACGACTGCTACTGCCGTTGCAGGCGTTATGGGCGGTTATGAGAGTGAAATCACAGATAAGACACAAACTGTTGTATTTGAGTCTGCAAACTTCCACGGCGCAACTGTCCGCGTAACTGCACAGAAGCTCGGTATGCGCACCGAGGCTTCCGGTCGTTTTGAAAAGGGCCTTGACCCGCGTATGACGCTGGATGCTGTGAACCGTGCGTGTGAGTTGGTTGAGATGCTGGGTGCCGGTGAGGTTGTTGACGGCATTATTGATGTAGATGCTACCAGCGACCAGAACAAACGTCTGCCCCTTGAGTGCGATAAGATGAATGCACTGCTGGGCATTGACCTGACCCGCGAAGAAATCACCGGTTATCTGAACCGCCTTGGCTTCGTAATTGAAGGTGACGAAGTTATCGTCCCGTTCTATCGCGTCGATATTGCACGTATGTGCGATCTGGCGGAAGAAGTTGCCCGTATGTACGGCTACGACAATATCCCGACTACCCAATTCGGCGGCGCTGCAATCGGCGGTCTGTCCCCGAAACAGCGTTTCGAGAATAACCTCGGCAGCTATGCACGTGCCTGCGGCTTTGACGAGGCGCTGAATTTCTCATTCGGCAGCCCAAAAATGTATGACAACATCGGTCTGCCGGAGGACAGCGAAAAGCGCATTTCCGTTACCATTCTCAACCCGCTGGGCGAGGATTTCAGTGTGATGCGTACCACTGCCCTGCCGTCCATGTTGGATTGCCTGATGCACAACCTCAACTACAGAAATGAGACGGCAAGCTTGTATGAGATCGCCACGGTTTACCTGCCGGAGATCAAGGATGGCAAGGCAAATGCAGAGGTTCTGCCGTATGAGCCGCATATCCTGACGCTGGGCAGCTATGGACGTCTGTCGTTCTTCCAGTTCAAGGGTGTCATTGAGCGCATCCTCAGCGAGAGCGGTATTTCGGATGTATCCTTTGAGCCAGTGACCGATAACCCGTCCTACCATCCGGGCCGCTGTGCAAAAATCCTGGCTGGTGAGAATGAAATCGGTATCTTTGGTACGATCCATCCGAAAATT
Organism: Eubacteriales bacterium; assembly: GCA_030540435.1. Lineage (GTDB taxonomy): Bacteria > Bacillota > Clostridia > Oscillospirales > Butyricicoccaceae > Butyricicoccus_A. The sequence continues at coordinate 1,043 of JAUNWG010000125.1, read as the reverse complement.
GCAAAGAACTATGGTGCCGGCAACAACGAGCTTCTCACAGCTGAGATCGACATTGAAAAGATGTTTGAAAACGCTTGTGATGACAAGAAGTACCAGCCACTGCCGAAATATCCGGCATCCACGCGCGACATCGCCGTTCTGTGTGACGAATCCATTCCGGTTGCGCATATGGAAAAGGTGATTGCCAAGGCTGTCGGCAACATTCTGGAAACTGTCTCCCTGTTTGACGTATATCAGGGCGATCAGGTTCCGTCCGGCAAGAAAAGCGTTGCTTATTCGCTAAAAATGCGCCGCGCTGACCGCACATTGACCGACGAAGAGTGCGACAGCGCAATGAAGAAGGCCATTGCCGAATTGGAAAAACAGTTTAATGCCAAGCTCCGACAGTAAAAAATCTTTACAAATCGCATTTTCTGTATTATTATGAAAGTAGTTGAAAGGAGGGTCCGCAATGCTTGATGGAACCAGGAAGTTCAGTATGAAGGAAGAAAGTAACAAGGAAATGAAGCGCGTGCTTCAGACGGTATATGACGCTCTCAAGGAGAAGGGCTATAATCCGATCAACCAAATTGTCGGTTATCTGCTCTCAGAGGACCCGACATATATTACCAATTACAACAACGCACGCAGCTTGATCCGGAAAATCGATCGTGATGAGCTGATGCAGGAATTGATTTCCAACTACTTGAACCTGTAATACACCAACAACTGCACGGGACGCGTATGCGTCCTGTGCTTTTTATTGCCTATTTCTGTCAAATTTTGCCGAAAAGATTGGAACATTGTTCATAAATTTGCAACAAAATATTTGACAGGACAATCCGTATGTGCTATACTGTAAGCGATGTAACCGAATTGTAATGTTTCAAGTGTGATTTTCAATATATCACACTTTTTTATTGTTAAGACGTACTTTTTGAGGAATATTCTCATGTTTTCGAACTTTTTCTACAGTTTTGTTTACCCATGAAACCAATGATTATCCGAAAACTTCTTAAAACTTCTTAAAAGTTCGGGTCAAAATGGTGTAGTAAATGGTGTAG
>JAUNWG010000124.1 GCA_030540435.1 Eubacteriales bacterium | reverse complement strand
GCGGAACAGTCTGTGTATCAATATTTGGAAAATCAGTTGAATATGGTCATCACGACGACCCGACGCGTCATTACAGTGGAACCGGTCACGGAGCTGGATGAGCGCAATCTGGAGTTGAACGGCTGCAACTGTGTCGCTGTCGTCAGCAATTCGACGTTTAATTCGGATGGCATTATGTTTGAGTTTACGCAGTCGCGCCACAGCCCAAAGCATTTTGAATTCCATGACATCGCGCAGCGGAATAAATATACGTCCCTGTGATGCGGAAAGCGAAAACCTGCGCCCGCTAAAATATAGAAACTGGATACCGCAGGAAGGAAACGTTTTTAGGATAATCTGCTTCCACTTTTCCCCAAAAGCTGGTATACTGGGTTATACGAAATAAGGAGGAGAAGAGAATGGAAAACAGAGAGAGCTTTGGCACGCGGCTGGGATTCATCCTTGTTTCCGCGGGCTGTGCGATCGGTTTGGGAAATGTATGGAAATTCCCATATATCTGTGGGCAAAATGGCGGTGCGGCGTTTATCCTGCTGTATCTGGTATGTCTGGCGGTATTGGGCTGGCCGATCCTGATCAGTGAATTTGCAGTCGGACGTGCGAGTCAGCACAGTGTCGCAAAGGCGTTTTATGATCTGGAGCCGAAAGGCACCCATTGGCATCGTTACCGCTGGTTTGGCATCGTCGGCAATTATCTGCTCATGATGTTTTATACAATGGTCGCAGGCTGGATGATCAACTATGCCCTGCGGTCGTTGACCGGCAGGATGCAGGGGATGGAACCGGATCAGATTGCCGAAGCATTCAGCGGGATGCTGCTTTCACCGGTAGAAATGACAGTCTTTATGGTCATTGCAGTACTGCTCGCGTTTGGCATCTGCTCCAAGGGCCTGCAAAATGGTGTGGAACGCATTACAAAGGCAATGATGCTGTGCCTGATTGTATTGATGATCGTTCTCGCCGTACATTCCCTGATGCTGCCGAATATGAGCGAGGGCTTAAAATTCTATCTTGTGCCGGATTTTGGCAAATTTGCAGAGATCGGCTTCGGCAATGTTTTATTCGCCGCTATGTCCCATGCATTTTTTACGCTGAGTGTCGGCATTGGTGCAATGGAGATCTTTGGCAGTTACTTAAGTAAGGAGCGCCGCCTGACCGGAGAAGCATTTCATATTCTGCTGCTGGATACCTTTGTTGCATTGATGGCAGGCGTTATCATCATCCCGGCATGCTTTGCATATGGCGTGCAGCCGGATTCCGGCCCGTCCCTGTTGTTTATCACACTGCCGAACGTGTTTAACCACATGGCTGGCGGACGTATCTGGGGTACAGCGTTTTTTGTGTTCATGTCATTTGCGGCGCTGTCGACCGTCATTGCCGTTTTTGAAAATATCCTGTCCATGACGATGGAGGTATTCCATTGGACACGCAAAAAGGCCGTGCGCAATAACATTATCGGCGTCATTGTGCTGTCGCTTCCGGCTGTGCTGGGATATAATGTTCTGTCCGGCATTCAGCCGCTCGGCGCAGGCTCAACCATCATGGATTTTGAGGATTTTCTGGTTTCCTATAATATCCTGCCGCTGGGCAGTATGCTGTTTGTATTGTTCTGTATGAGTAAAAACGGCTGGGGCTGGGATAATTTCCTGCAGGAGGTCGATACCGGCGTCGGAATGAAATATCCGCGTTTTGTCCGCCAGTATGTCCGTTTCGGTGTTCCGGCAATTATCATCATCATTTACCTCAAGGGATATTATGATATGTTCTATGAAACCGCGGCACTGGCATTCTGGATGTGTGTAGCGGTTGCATTCCTCGCATTGATCTTTAGCTTCACGATATCCAAAAAGAAAAAACAATAATCGCAAATGCAAAAGTCCCAGACATCATATGGTGTCTGGGACAAATACGTTTTTGGATAAAACACCCAAAGCCCCATTTCTGGGGCTTTGAGCGATTTCATGATTTACTCTTGTAAGGAGATAGGTATTAGCTATTTGGTATACTTTTTGCTGATATATGCATAGTCCTTGTTGTACTCGATTTTGTACCAATCGCCTGCGGTTGCCACAACGGTTGCGGTTTTGCCCTTTTTCAGGATTCCGACGCTTTTGTAGGTTTTACCTGGGCCGGAGCGGACATTCAGGGAGGAGGCTGTGATCGTGACCTTTTTGGTCACATCCTTGGTATACTTGTTGCTGATGTAGCCATAGTCGTTTCCGCAGTCGATCTTATACCATTTTCCGGTAGGTTCTCCGATAACAGTTGCGGTTTCGCCCTTTTTCAGGACGCCGATAATTTTATTGTCCTTGCCTGGGCCGGAGCGGATATTCAGCGAATCAGCGGTAATGGAAACTGTCTTTGTCTCAACGATCTCGTCCTTATCCTTTTCCGAATCGGGCTTGACATCATTCAGATACCTTTTGTACACGTAGCCGGTCTTATTGTTTACCTTTACCTTGATCCAGTTGCCGCTGTTTCCGAGCTTTTCTGTTGTGACGCCCTTGCGCATCACAGTGACAACACCATAGCTGTTGTCCGGACCGGAACGAACGTTTACATCCGTCTTGGCTGTTACATCAGCAGCCAACGCGCTGGTACAGAGAATTACCGTTGTTGCTGTGATGGATGCAGCGATTTTCATGATTTTGGTATGTAGCATGTCAAACCCTCCTTCATCTCGAGCGGAAGACGCTCCCGAATTTCGTCGCAAATAACAATGCTGATTTGTGCGATGTGACTTGTTTTTGTTGTATATACGATACCACGATTTGGAGAGAATGTCAAAAACATTCCGACAACTATTTGGAAACATTCTCGTAACAGTTTGGCGGAAATTTTTTGCTATTTTGCAATTTTTTATTTCTGCCGAAGGAAGGGGATTCTGTGAATATTCATAGATTTTGTGCCCGTTTATAAAATCTGACGCCTGTCACCAAGCTAGACCACAGCGCTTGCAGTCGGGCAGCGTAACGTGCTATGATAAAAATGTCAAGAGACAGCATGATCGTACAGCATATTTTTCCGGAAGAATGGCGTTGGTACACAAATAATCAAAAAGGAGCTTATGAAACAGATGAATGAAAGAGAAAAGGCAGCTGCAGGATATTTATATGATGCAAATTATGACGAAAGCCTGTTGCAGGAGCGCAACCGCTGCAAGGATTTATGCTTTGCGTTCAATGCCTGCAAGCCTTCGGACAGCGCAGGGCAGCAGCGTCTCATGAAGCAGATTTTGGGCAAAACAAAGGGCGCATTTACCATTACAGCGCCGTTTTGGTGTGATTATGGCTACAACATCTCAATCGGAGAAAATTTCTATACCAATCACAACTGTATCATTTTGGACGGCGCGAAAGTGACCTTTGGTGACAATGTGTTTATCGCGCCGAACTGCTGCTTTTCCACAGCGGGGCATCCGCTGGATGTGGAGCAGAGGAACAAGGGGTTGGAGATCGCACTGCCGATCACGGTAGGCAATAATGTCTGGTTCGGCGCAGGCGTGACCGTGCTGCCGGGTGTGACGATCGGCGATAACGCGGTCATCGGCGCAGGGAGCGTCGTCAACAAGGACATTCCGTCAGGCGTGATTGCGGTCGGCAATCCATGCAGAGTCCTGCGACCGATTACAGAGGAGGATAAAAACAAATATCCTGTGTTGGAAGAAAAATAAATAGGAGAGAAGCGGCGTTTCAAGCCGCTGTAATTGTAAAAAGCCCTGATCCATGCGGATCGGGGCCTTTTGGTGTAGCTTTTAAGAGAGCCTAAGGGCGGTAGTTGTAAATCATGAAAGTCTCACCAATTTTTCGTATCATCTCTTTCCGGCAAAGATGTATTCAGCAAATCACCAGCTCGGACACCCAATGCATCCGCAATGTTATATAACACTTCAACTGAAAATGGTCTGACAATGTTCGGCGCTTCAATCGAACTCAAATGGGAGCGGCTGATTTTCGCTTTTTCCGCCAGCTGTTCCTGCGACATTCCCTGCATCTTTCGCAATGCTGCAATGGTAAGTCCCAGTTCTATAAATCTGTCCCGATTGACAAATTCTACTTCTTTGCTCATAATCAACGCACTCCTTTCTTTCAGTTGGATATGCATTGATTATAAGATTTCTTTTATTTATTTTCTGTCTTATTTAGTGAGCTGTTGACTAATATTTTGAGCAATATTATAATATCTATAGCGTTTTGCTCTTATTTAAAAACATATATCTGCGAAAGAGGGGCAAATCGTGTTCCCAGAACCTGCGCGCTGGATTTACAACTACTGCATCGAAGAAGTCTAAGGGCAGTTGAGGTAAATTGGCGCACCAAAGCCTCCCTCGGATGAGGGAGGTGTCAGCGAAGCTGACGGAGGGAGTGAAACTCCAGCAGGTCTTATCAATTGCAGCCGCTGTGCAGCAGGCAAGTTTGCGAATACTCCCTCAGTCGCCTACGGCGACAGCTCCCTCGTCTGAGGGAGCCTTTGGTCTGTGCGTACTGTTTTCCCGTTATATCATCCACAAACCCATATTTTCGTCCAAATTAAGGCTTTTACCCCATATAATGTCATATTGTGTAAGTTACAATATACTAGAGAGTGTTTGCAAACTACAGAGTTGTAGTGAAAGTGCCGAAATGATAGAAT
>JAUNWG010000037.1 GCA_030540435.1 Eubacteriales bacterium | reverse complement strand
AATATATCGGTATCACCTGTTCGGAATACCGCCAGCACTTCCGCAGTAAAAACGACACAACGTAACAACACCTATTTTACTTGAAAAAGGATATAGCTGCCTGTCTCCCTGCCAAAAGCAGATGCAGGCAGTTTTTTATGCCTTTTTTAACGTGCCACAACAACCGAATTGATCATTTTCCACGCAAAATCTACTCACAATTTGATTAATTTCGCGATTTTCAGCTAATCTACACAAAAGTAGGCAAGGTATTTTCGTTTCCCAAAGCAGAAAAATACAAAAGGAATGAAAAATTTCTGGAAATCCCCCCAAAAATCGGACAGGAATTTCCTAACGATTGTTACACTTTTTGCTTCATAATAACAATCACAGAAAGCCGGATTATACATCGACATTCGCCGCCGGCCGAATAAACATAACCACATACGTGAAGAAGAGGAGACAGAACATGAAAGATATAAAAATCGGCGCATGTGACTGGGCGCTTCCAGGTAACGGTCTCTATGCCCCCCAAATTGCCGCATCTGTTGGATTAGATGCACTATCCCTAAAGATCGGTCTGTATGAAAACGATTATCCGCTGACACAGCCGGAAATGCAGAAAATCTACCTGAACGAACAGCAAAAGTACGGCATCGAATACTGTGCCATCGCGCTGAATGATTTCGATAACATCCCTATGCATGCGCGTGAGGGCACCAAGGAGTATCCGATTGTGTGGAATCTGCTGAAAAGAGCTGTTTCTACTGCAAAGAACCTCGGCGTTAAGATCATTCAGGTTCCGGGCTTTGCGGCAAGCGAAGTGCTTTCGGAGGAAGATATGGAGCACAGCGCGCGGGCATTCCAGTATCTCTGCGATGCTGCCGGAGAATATGGTATTTCTGTCGCAGGCGAAAACCTGATGACAGCAACCGAATTTCATAAGCTGTCTGATATGGTAGACCGCAGCAACTTCTATCTGTACTTTGACAGCCAGAATTACAACGTATTCCGCGGCTATTCCGAAATCTCGATTCTGGAGGGCCTGTATCCGCGCATGTGCAATCAGCTGCATGTCAAGGACGGCGAGGTCATGAGCGGCGGTCTGCTGGGCACGGGGCCATCCAACTTCCATGCTACCATGGAATGGCTGGGCAAGCATAACTACACTGGCTATATCTTGCTGGAAAATTATTATGATGTTTTGCCGCTGCGTCTGCAGAATGAAAACCCATATGAGCTGTTGCGTCAGGATATTGCAACCCTGAAAAAAGCAGTCGCAGAAAACTAATTTGTCTGTCGTCCGTTATGACGGAAATAATAACAGGAAAAAGGAGAAAAAATCATGAAAGTAGCAATTATCGGAGCAGGCCGTATCGGTCGTGTACACATCGAAAACATCAGCATGGGCGTTCGCGAAATGGAGATCAAAACCGTTGCCGATCCGTTCCTGAATGATGATACCGTTGCATTCTGCAACAGCTTTGGTATCACAAATGTCACCAAGGATGTTGATTCCATCTTCTCTGACCCGGAAATCGAAGCAGTCCTTATCTGCTCCTCCACTGACACCCACGCAGATCTGATCATCAAGGCTTCCGAAGCTGGCAAGCACATCTTCTGCGAGAAGCCGGTTGACCATGATGTACAGCGCGTACGCACGGCGCTGGCTGCTGTCAAGAAGGCTGGCGTTAAGCTGCAGATCGGCTTCGTTCGCCGCTTTGACCACAACCATCGTGGTGTATATGATGCAGTCCGCAGCGGCAAAATCGGTACCCCGCATATCCTGAAGATCAGCTCCCGCGACCCGCAGCCGCCTACAATTGAATATGTTCGTCGTTCCGGCGGTATCTTCTACGATATGATGATCCATGACTTCGATATGATCCGCTTCCTTGCTGGCTGCGAAGTAACTGAAGTATATGCAAAGGGCGCCGTTCTGGTCGATCCGGCAATCGGCGCGGAAGGCGACGTTGATACCGCTCTGGTAACCCTGACCTTTGAGAACGGTGCAATCGGCATCATCGACAACAGCCGTCAGGCAGTTTACGGCTATGACCAGAGACTGGAAGTATTCGGTTCGGAAGGCTCCGTTCAGGACGAAAACGACATCCCGAACACAGTTGTTGTTTCCCGTGCAGATGGCACCTCCTACGGCACCTGCTACAAGGTAATGTGGGATCGCTACACGCAGGCATTTATCGACGAAATGAAGGCTTTCGCGGATTCTGTTATCAATGATAAGGTTCCGCCGGTAACCGATCTGGATGGTCTGTATCCGGTACTGATGGCAGCAGCTGCAAACAAGTCCCTCAAGGAAGGTCGCCCGGTTAAGATTTCTGAGGTTGAGTAATTCAAATCAGCTCTGGCTGCTTGATGTATGCCTAGTTCTGCCCCCACTTTCATTGACATAAATCTTTGGCTTCTCGCATCCGGTACAGACATATATCGGATGTGGGAACGTCAGAGAGAAGTTATATAAAAAAACAATTTATATGAAAAGGATAAGGAGAAAAACATGCTTTGGACAATCATAACATTCGTTGGCTTTACGGTTTTGGTTGCTGTTATAGCTTATTTCAAAACCAAGGGCGACGATCAAACGACAGCTGAGGGCTACTTCCTCGCAGGACGTGGTCTTCCTGGTATCGTTATTGCAGGCTCCCTGCTTCTGACAAATATTTCAGCCGAACAGCTTGTAGGTACAAATGGTCAGACATGGTCTACCAACATGAGCCCTATGGCATATGAAGTCGTTGCGGCTTGTGCCCTGATTTTCATGGCACTTTACTTTGCACCACGTTATTTAAAGAGCGGTGTCGCAACCGTTCCGCAGATGCTTGGCATCCGCTATGACCGTTCTACAAAACTGTGGTTTTCTATCGCTTACATTGGTCTGTACCTGATCGTACAGCTTCCGGTTATCCTCTATTCCGGTTCTCTGGTATTTGAGAATATCTTCGGTTTATCCAGCATTCTGGGCTGCACAAAGTTCCAGTCGGTTATCATTCTTTGTATTGCAATCAGCATCATCGGTTCCCTGTACGCCATCTTTGGTGGACTAAAGGCCGTCGCTGTATCTGATACGGTAAACGGCGCTCTGCTGATCGTCGGCGGCTTTATGATCCCGTTTATTGCACTGCATGTACTGGGCGTTGCGTCCGGTTCCAGCGGTCTTGCAATCGGCGATGGCTTCCGTTATCTGGTAGAAAACTATCCGCAGAAATTGAACTCTATTTCTGCTGCAAACGTCGAGGCTCCGGCTGTTCCGTGGCCGACAGTATTTACCGGTCTTGCATTCCTGTGCATTCAGTCTTGGTGCACCCATCAGTCCTTCATTCAGCGTGTACTCGCTGCTGACGGCCTGAAGGAAGCACAGAAGGGCGCGCTGTTCTGCGCATTCATGAAGATCCTGGGCTTCCTGTATCTGGCTCTGCCAGGTGTTATCGCTTACGCACTGTTCGAAATCCAGGGCAATCAGGTTACCACCATGGACGATGCGTATCCGCAGTTGGTTGCTCAGGTTGTTCCGGCTCCGCTGATGGGCTTCTTCGCAGCTGTTATGTTCGGTGCAATCATTTCCTCATTCAACTCTGTATTGAACTCCATCAACACCATGTTCACCATGGATATCTATGCTGATTTTATCAATCCGAATGCTTCTGAATTGCAGTTGGTATCCGTTGGTAAGAAGGCAGGCGTTGTATTCGCAGTCATCACCACCTGTGTTGGCCCGATGATTTACTTCTTCCCGGGCGGCCTGAAGACCTTCCTTGATTCCCTGGTAATGCTGATCGGTCTGCCGGTACTGTCCGGTATCTTCGGCGGCTTCGTCTTCAAGTATCTGCCAAAATATGCTGCCAAGTTCATTCTCATCTTCCATATCGTCTTCTATGGTGCATTCCTTATCATTGCTCCACAGTATCCGTCCGGCGGTGACATGCACTATCTGTATGCAATTACTGTTCTGCTGCCGCTTGAGATCATCATCATGGCTATCATGAACTCTATGAACAAGAAGAAGAATCCGGAAGCATGGGTACAGGAAGATAGCGGTGCTGTTGACCTGACTCCTTGGAAGTATCGTTACGTATGCGCTGCAATCGTAGTTATCGGCGTTCTGATCGTTTATGCTTTCTTCTCTCCGCTTGGCGTCGGCGCATTCTAACATAATATTTGCATTGTCCCTTTTTCATAAATTCTCATTCGTAATTGGCGTTCCTCACTTCGGGGAACGCCAGTTATTTTCTGTGAAAACAGGTAGCTTTTCTCATGTATTCTATTGTATAATGATTACGTATTAAAAAGCAATCGGAACATTTTTGGCTTTTCAAAGATGTTCTAAGATATCGTTGAAAAGGAGTACACATTATGGAAAACAAAATTCTTGTTACTGTCCGCTACACCGTCAAGGAAGGCATGCGTGATGTCTTCTATCAGCAGATCGTAGAAAAAGGCATCGACACAGCTTCCCGTGCAGAAGCAGGCAATTACAAATATGATTACTACTATCCAACAGATTCGCAAAATGATCTGTGTTTGATGGAAATCTGGAGCAGCACAGAAGCACAGAAAGAGCATGGCAAGACACCGCATTATCAGCAGCTCGCTGCATTAAAGGCTGAGTATGTAGAGGATGTTCAATTGAAAATCTATCCCATTGGTGCAGAATAATTCATACGATAAAGGAAGCACGCTTTGCCGAAGCAGAGCGTGCTTTTTAAGTCCTCATGCATTTTTACAATAACAGTCTATCGCATCAGCGACGAACGCCGCCGTACCGTCGCCACAGGCAGTATCAATATTTTCCGTAAACGCACCGCCACCTGCATACATTTTGCCAAGCCCTGTCAGTATCTCCGGGGTGCAGTGATAATAATGCTCTGTGATATATCCCTGCAACCGTTTTACCAATCTCTGCGCTTCCTGTGTATCCGGGGCGGAATGTCTGATCTTGCCAAATTCCTCAAATAGTAGCATCAAACCAGCAGCAATCGCATTTTCTGTTTCCGCTGTTCTGCCTTTGCTTTTATTTTCAAATTCCTTATAAGCGTCCGTCGTTCCCCATTGCTTTTTTGCCTGTTCCACATACTCGTCCAGTTTGCTTGTGTCAAAAGCGGAAAAATCCATTGTTTTCACTCCAATCCATTGTATTCCACGGGCAAAAGTAATCAAATTTTCCAAATGCTCCTTCTTCAACTGCAGCATAGCAATTTGCTGCTCCAAAGCTTTGTTCCGGTCAAAATCCGGAGCAGAAATGATTTCTTTTATTTGTTTAAGAGGAAACTCCAACTCACGAAATAATAAAATCTGTTGTAATCTTTCCAAAGCCGCATCGTCATACAGCCGGTAACCGGAATCTGTATATCCTGCCGGATGCAGAAGTCCGATTTTGTCATAGTATTGCAGCGTGCGTATACTCACGCCTGCTAATTTGCTTACTTCATTTACAGTCATCATTGGCATTTCCTCCTCCGTGTAATGATAGCATAAACTATGACGCAACGTAGGAGTCAAGACTTTTTTAATTTTTTTGCATTCTGAAAATTTTTGCCTTTTAGATGCCTTTTTCTCACTTCACCAACCCAATGCTTGCAAAAAACCTGCATCGTTCTGCCGAATAAATGGCAATACGTGCAGGTTTTATAATCATTTTTTGAGAGTGTTTACTTGTGTGCTTCTACATATGCTACAATGTCGCCAATGGTGCTCATTTTAGCAGCGTCTTCGTCTGCGATTGCAACGCCGGTCTCATCCTCTAAGTCCATCATCAGCTCAACGATGTCCAGAGAATCTGCCTGCAAATCCTCCTTAATCTTTGTGTCCATGGTCATTGTGGAAGCATCCGCATCAAACTTTTCCGCAAGAATCTTGCAAATTTTCTCAAACATTTTCATTGTCTCCTTCGTAAATAAATTTATATATTGTCATTAAAAATTCCATAGGAACGGAATTTTTCATACCGCATCTGTGCCAGCTGGCTGCCGTTCTGTCCACTCAGCCGCTGCAACGCTTCGGTCAGCGTTGTTTTGATATGACGATACAAGACGGATTCCAGTCTGGAGTCCTCTATAATCCCGTCGATCAATCCAAAGCGCAGCATATCCTGTGCCGTGATCTTCAACGCTTCTGCCGCTTCAATTTCCCGCGACGCGTCCTTCCACAAAATGCTCGCGCATCCGCGCGGTGAAATGACAGAATAAATAGCATCTGTCAACATGTAAACTTCATTTGCAGTTGCCAGAGCCAATGCGCCGCCGGAGCCGCCTTCACCGGTAATAATCGATACCACCGGTGTTTTGAGCTGCATAAATTCGTACAGGCACCGCGCAATCGCTTCGCCCTGTCCGCGTTCTTCTGCATCCACGCCGCAAAATGCTCCCGGCGTATCTACGATACATACGATAGGACGGGAAAACTTTTCCGCTTGATGCGCCAGCCGGAGCGCCTTGCGATACCCCTCCGGGTGTGCCATGGCAAAGTTTGCATCAATGTTCTGCTGTGTGGAGTGCCCACGCCGCTGTCCCAATACTGTGACCGGCATATCGCCCAGCCGTGCGATTCCAGCACACATGGCATGATCCTCACCATAAAGCCGGTCGCCATGCAGCTCTACAAAATCTGTAAATACACCGGAAATAATATCATCTATATTGGGGCGCTTTGGAGAACGGATCCAATCCAACTTCTCTTCCATTGACCGTTTCATACTGATCACCGTCCTTTGCATCCATGCAGGCGAAGCAGCTGTTCCAGCTCTTTTTTCATCCTGCTGCGCGGAACAATGCGGTCACAGAAGCCGTGTTCCAATATAAACTCCGAGGATTGAAAGGTATCCGGCAGTGTTTCACCGATTGTCCCCTCAATGACACGCCGTCCGGCAAAGCCCACAGTTGCACCTGGCTCTGCCAGAATAATATCGCCCAGCATAGCAAAGCTTGCTGTGACACCGCCAGTCGTCGGATCAGTCAGCACTGTAATATACAACAGTCCGGCCTCGGAATGCTTTGCTACTGCACCACTCACTTTTGCCATCTGCATCAGGGAAAACATACCCTCCTGCATACGCGCACCACCGGAACAGGTAAATAGTACGACCGGCAGCTGGTGCTCTGTGGCATATTCAAACAACCGCGTCAGCTTTTCTCCAACGACACTGCCCATAGACGCCATCATAAAATAACTGTCCATAACACCGAGACACACTTCTGCGCCGCCGATGGTGCAAGTTCCTGTGAGAACAGCATCCTCTAAGCCTGATTTTTCCTTTAGCTTTGTGATTTTGTCTGCATAACCGGGAAAGCCCAATGGGTCTGCCGTAGACAATTCAGCGAACAACTCCTGAAACGAATCTTTGTCCGCTGTCAGGCGAATCCTTGTGCGGCAACGGATGCGCCCATGCGCACCGCATTCCGGGCAGACATATCCATTTTTGCCATATCGCTGTGCCGTCCATTCCCTGCCGCAGTTTTTACATACCACGGAAGCCGGGGACGATGTCGGCTCGTCTGTACTCTGGATACGCCGGGAGCATTCTCTTGTTTTTTGAAACAAATCTACGATCATCGCAAAAAGTCTCCATTCTCAATGGAATCGGTGTGATAGCTGCCGTTTGCAAATGCTTTGGACAGCAGGATAGACAGCTGATAATCCACACTGGTTTCCACGCCCTCAAACAGCATTTCACTCATCGCCCGCTTCATACGCGCCAGCGCCTCTGCACGTGTGTTGCCGTGTACAATGAGCTTACCGATCATACTATCATAATATGGTGGTATCGTATAGCCTTGATAAACGGCACAGTCCACGCGGACGCCGATACCGCCTGCAAGATGCATGGAAGCGATTGTACCCGGACACGGTGCAAAGTCTTTGTTTTCTGCATTGATGCGGCATTCCATCGCTGCGCCATGAAGCGTGATTTCCTTTTGCTTTACGGCGAGCGGTTCACCCGCCGCCACATGCAGCTGCATAGCCACGAGATCGATACCAGTCACCATTTCCGTTACCGGATGCTCTACCTGAATACGTGTATTCATTTCGCAGAAATAGAAATTCTGTTCATCATCAACCAGAAATTCAACAGTTCCTGCACCCTGGTATCCCGCTTCCTTTGCCAATGCGACTGCACAGCTGCACATTCTTCTTCGCACCTTTTCCCGCAGGAACGGCGCCGGCGCTTCTTCGATGAGCTTCTGATGTCGCCGCTGCACAGAGCAGTCACGATCAAACAAATGAACGACATTGCCAAAGGCATCACCCATGATTTGCACCTCGACATGGCGCGGATGCTGGATGAGCTTCTCCATGTATAACCGGTCGTCTCCGAAATTAGCCTGTGCTTCTGCCGCTGCGCTCTGGAAGGCTGCTTCCAGCTTGCCTTCACATTCCACAACGCGGATTCCCTTTCCGCCGCCGCCTGCAGAAGCCTTGATCATTACCGGATATCCGATTTTATCCGCCCACTGCGCAGCTTCTACGACATTGCGCACAACACCGTTTGAGCCAGGTGTGAGCGGAACACCAGCCCGCTTTGCCATCTCTTTTGCAGAAGCCTTGTCTCCCAGCTTCCGTATGACATCTGCCTTCGGGCCAATAAATATCAGCCCGTTTTCTTCGCACTTCTGTGCAAAATCAGCGTTTTCTGACAAGAAACCATAGCCCGGATGAATCGCCTGCGCGCCTGCGCCGAGTGCGGCTTCGATCAGATTATCCGCATTCAAATAGCTGTCCTTTGCCTGCGCGGGACCGATACATACCGCTTCATCCGCAATCTGTGCATGGAGCGCTTCCCTATCTGCCTCGGAATACACTGCCACACTGGCGATGCCCATATCTCGGCAGGCGCGGATTACACGCACAGCGATCTCGCCACGGTTGGCAATCAAAATCTTGGAAAACATGATGAATCACCCAATTGCACAGGTAAACGTTCCCTGTGCTGCTTTTTCGTCACCAACATATGCCGTTCCATCTGCAACAACGATCTTGCCACGAATCCTGACGAGCTGTACCTTGAGCGTTATCGTATCTCCCGGCAATACCTTGCGGCGGAACTTGATTTTATCCCACGATGCAAAATAGCCAGTCTTTCCGCAGTATTCCTCACGGGACAGGATCGCTACTGCGCCGGTCTGCGCAAGCGCTTCAATTAAAAATACCCCTGGCACCACTGGATTTCCCGGAAAGTGTCCCTTAAAAAATTCTTCTTCACCGGTAAATTGCTTGATACCAACAACTGTACCATTTTGCTGGTCCAGCTCTGTGATCGCATCCACCATCAGCATCGGCTCACGGTGGGGAATGATCTGCTTGATCTGTTCGATATTATACAGCATTATACCTTCTCCTTGATAACAAACAACGGCTGATTATATTCCACCAGATCGCCGTTTACTGCCAGCACGCGGGAAATCGTACCATCACACGGGCTTTCAATGTTATTCATCACCTTCATCGCTTCGATGATGCACAGCACATCTCCCTTGTTTACGGTATCGCCTGCCTGTACCATCGGCGGCTCCTCCGGCGCACTAGATGCATAAAATGTACCGACCAGCGGCGAGGGAACAACGGTACCTTCAAACTCCGGTGCTTCTTCCGGCTGTGATGTAACCGCTGCCGGAGCAGTCTCCACTCGTTCTACACGGCATCCCTGTGTTTCAATCGTCAGAGAAAAATCACCATTCTGAATAGACAGCTTCGCGATATTTGACTGCACCGCCTTGTCAATGCACGCAAAGGTAAATGCTTTGAGTTCTTTTTCCTGCATGGCTTTACTCACCCCTGAAACCGGCGCAGCGCGATTGTTGCGTTGTGCCCGCCGAAGCCCAGCGAATTGGACAATGCGACGTCAACCTCACATGCAACTGCCTGATTCGGTACATAATCCAGATCACAGCCTTCTCCCGGATTTTCCAGATGGATCGTCGGCGGGATAATGCCTTCGGAAACCGCCTTTGCACATGCAATAGCTTCAATTGCGCCTGCTGCGCCGAGCAGATGTCCGGTCATCGACTTTGTGGAAGATACCTTGATCTGATATGCAGCCTCCCCCAACGCCAGCTTGATGGCTGTCGTTTCAGAAGAGTCATTGATCGGCGTAGAGGTTCCATGTGCGTTGACATAGGTCACATCTTCCGGCTTCAGTCCTGCATCCTCCAGCGCCAGCTGGATTGCCCGTGCAGGTCCTTCGCCCGTCGGATCAGGGCTTGTGATATGATATGCATCAGAGGTTGCGCCATAGCCTACGACCTCCGCTATGATGTTTGCTCCGCGCTTTTTCGCATTCGTCAGGCTTTCCAGCACAAGCACACCTGCGCCCTCGCCCATGACAAAACCGCTTCTATCCTTATCAAACGGGCGGCATGCAGTTTCCGGATCTGCATCACCTGTCAGAGCGTGCATGTTGGCAAATCCTGCAACTGCCATCTGCGTAATGCACGCTTCCGTACCGCCTGCAACCGCTGCGTCCAGATAACCGTGCCGGATCGCACGCATCGCTTCACCGACCGCATGGGTGCTGGATGCACATGCACTGACCGGTGCATAGCTGATACCCTTGAGATTATGCGCCATAGATACATGTGCTGCCGCCATATTGCTGATGAGCATCGGGATGCAGAACGGCGAGACACGACGCGGGCCTTTGTTCAACAGCTTTTCATATTCTGTCTCAAAAACATGCAGGCCGCCAATGCCGGAGCTGATATATGCGCCGACCCGGAATGGGTCAATGTCGCTCTCCATCAGGCCGGACTGTTCCAGCGCTTCCTCCGCTGCCGCCAATGCAAAATGGCAGTTCCGGTCCATATGTGAGGCTTCCTTTTTGTCCAAAAATGTTGTCGGGTCAAAATCCCGTACCTCACCTGCAACCGAAGCCTTATGGCCCTGCGTATCAAATGCTGTGATACGTCCAATGCCATTTTTTCCATTTTTTAATCCGTCCCAGTATTCCGGTACAGAATTTCCGAGCGGTGTCACTGCGCCCAGCCCGGTAATTACAACACGTTCCATTGTGTCCCTCCTTACAGCGCCATGCCGCCGTCCGCTGCAATCACTTGTCCAGTAATATAGGACGCACTGTCAGATGCAAGAAATG
Organism: Eubacteriales bacterium; assembly: GCA_030540435.1. Lineage (GTDB taxonomy): Bacteria > Bacillota > Clostridia > Oscillospirales > Butyricicoccaceae > Butyricicoccus_A. The sequence continues at coordinate 12,847 of JAUNWG010000037.1, read as the reverse complement.
CAGCAATTTCTGCAATTTCTTCTGCCTTTCCAAAGCGTCCGAGTGAAATCCGCTTCTTCGCTTCCTCCTGAACCTTTTCCGACAAAGAAGCTGTCATGTCGGTTTCAACAAAGCCGGGGGCGATCGCGTTTACCGTAATACCACGTGAGCCAAGCTCCTTTGCCGCCGTCTTGGTCAGTCCGATCACGCCGGCTTTCGCAGCTGCATAATTCGCCTGTCCGGCATTTCCGGCAATACCAGAAACCGAGGCAAGATTTACGATCCTGCCTTTTCGTGCACGCAGCATCTGCGCGCCGACCAGACTGGTCATATAAAAGGTTCCTGTCAGGCACGCCTGTATCACGCTGCTAAACTGCTCTGGCTTCATGCGGATGAGCAGCCCATCACGCGTAATGCCTGCATTGTTCACCAGAATCTCCGGTGTGCCCATTTCCTTTTGAATCAGCTGTACGGCCTGTCGGCAGGCTTCATAATCTGCAACGTCCCATGCCATCGCACGGGCATTTACGCCCATAGCCTGGCATTCGGATGCGACTGCTTCCGCTTTTTCTGTAGAAGAAATACAGTTAACAACAATATCGCAGCCCTCCGACGCCAGCTTTCTGGCAATCGCCGCGCCAATGCCGCGCGATGCACCAGTGACAATCGCAAGTTTACCCATCACAGCCTCCTTTATCCGATCAACGACGGTGCTTGACGCAAAAGTTCTTCTGCCTCGTTAACCATCGTTTCAATGATTGTTTTACAATCCGAATCGCCCTTGACCAGTCCGGCAATCTGACCGGACATAAACGTTCCTTCTTCAAAATTGCCGTCCTGCACGGCCTTTCGCAGGGAACCCGCCGTCATGGTTTCAATTTCCTCCAGCGTTCGCGTCTCGATATGCCCTTCCATCTGCACCAGCTTGCGGGACAGCGGGGACTTGAGTGAACGCACCGGATGCCCCGATGCCCGCCCGGTAACAACTGTGGAAATATCATTCGCCTTGTAAACCATCTGCTTATATTTTTCGGAAATGTCACATTCCTTTGCGCTCAGGAAGATCGTGCCACACTGCACGCCCTCTGCGCCGAACAGCCGTGCCGCTGCCAGACCGCGTCCGTCCGCGACGCCGCCTGCGGCAACAACCGGGATATCCACCGCATCAATAACCTGCGGCAGCAGTGCCATTGTTGTCGTTTCACCGATATGTCCGCCGGATTCCATGCCTTCTGCAATTACCGCGTCAGCACCCATCCGCTCCATACGCTTTGCATAAGCAGTGGAAGCGACCACCGGAATGACCCGCACGCCAGCCTGCTTCCACGCCTTGATGTACTTTGCCGGGGAACCTGCGCCGGTCGTGACGACCGGAACCCCTTCGTCAATCACCAACTGTGCAATGTCATCTGCCGTCGGATTGAGCAGCATGATATTCACTGCAAACGGCCGGTCTGTCAACTCTTTTGCCTGTCGGATCTCGCTGCGAACAACGTCAACCGGCGCTGCGCCGCCTGCAATAATGCCCAGACCGCCTGCATTGGATGCCGCTGCTGCCAGCTTTGCATCTGCGATCCATGCCATTGCGCCCTGAAATACCGGGTACTGAATGCCCAGCAGTTCTGTAATTCTTGTTCTCATTCTAATTCTATCCTCATACTCAAATGCGGATCAATACCGCTCCATAGGTCAAGCCACCGCCAAAGCCGACAAAAATAATCAACTGGCCAGCCAGCAGCAGCCCATTCCGCCGCATTTCATCCAGACAGAGCGGAATAGATGCACTGGAGGTATTGCCATACCGTTCCAGATTCACATATACCTGCTCCGGCGCTAATCCATACCTGCGACAGATCACATCTATGATGCGCAGGTTCGCCTGATGCGGAACAATCCAGTCAATCTCATCAATCGTTACGCCTGCTTGTTTCAGTACACAATCAATTGCTTCCGGTACCGTACGCGCCGCAAAGCGGAACACCTCTTTGCCATTCATATGCAGAAAACGATCTACCTCCGTATTTCTGCTCTGTTCCAGCGGATCTTCTACCGGGAGTGCCGTGGCAAGCAGTGCATCTCCGCGGCTTCCATCAGCTCCCATGAATGTCTGCAAAATGCCGTCCTTTGTCTCACTCCACTGGTAAACCGCTGCGCCCGCGCCGTCGCCAAACAGGCAACATACTGTGCGGTCGGTATAATCGACGATCCGGCTGAGTGTTTCCGCACATACGACCAATGCAGTCTTTGCCTTTCCTGCCCGGAAATAACTGTCCACGACATCTGTAGCGTAAACAAAACCAGAGCATGCCGCCGACAGGTCAAACGCAACTGCCCGCTGTGCCTGCAATTCAGCCTGTACACGGCAGGCAATAGACGGTGTATAGCTGTCCGGCGTTGCAGTACAGGCGATAATTATATCAATTTCCTGCGCTGTGATTCCGGTATCTGCCAGCGCATGCTTTGCCGCTGTAATGGCAAGCTCTGCCGTTGTCTGATTGACCGCAATGCGCCGTTCCCGGATACCAGTGCGCTGAACAATCCATTCGTCCGAGGTATCGACCATTTTCGTTAGCATTTCATTGGTCAATCTTCGTTCCGGCACGCAGCTGCCGGTTGACACGAGTATTGTGCCGATTGCTATCACTTCCCTGTTTTTACAAACTTTGATTGACAAACTTTCTTCGGTCTATTATAATTGGCTCATTCATATTTGTCAAACATTTTTTAGTTTTTAGTCTAATAATATCCGAATTCAAAGAAAGTGAGTGTTATTTTATGAGTATATCCGCGTTTTTTCCTGGTCAGGGCGCACAATATCCCGGTATGGGGCAATCCGTTTATGAGGCAAGTACAGCAGCGCAACAGGTCTTTGCCTGTGCCTCTGACATCACCGGACAATCTGTAACAAAGCTGTGCTTTGAAAGCACAAAAGAGGAGCTTTCACGCACGATAAACAGCCAGATCGCAATTTTCACCTGCTCTATCGCAGTGTTGGAAGCATTAAAGGAACATGGCGTGCAGTTTGACGCCTGCGCGGGTTTTTCCCTTGGAGAATATACCGCCCTCGCAGCATCAGGTATCCTTTCCCTTGAAGATGCGCTGCGGCTGGTACAAAAGCGTGGCGAGCTGATGCAGCAAGCTGCTGACCAGACGGATGGCTGCATGGCAGCCGTGCTGGGACTGCAGGATGAAGCAGTAGAAAAAATCTGCGCTGAAACAGATGGCACCGTACTTCCGGTAAATTATAACTGTGATGGACAGCTGGTCATTGCAGGAACGAAGCAGGCTGTGCAGGCCGCTACGGATGCCTGCCATGATGCCGGTGCACGCCGCGCTGTGCCCCTCGCTGTTTCCGGTGCCTTCCATACGCCGCTGATGGCAGAGGCTGCTGCACAGCTTCGTACCTTTGCAGCCGCTCTTAAGGTGCATACGCCTTCCATACCGGTCTATAGCAACACAACCGCACAGCTGATATCTGTCACAGACCTCCCGGCACATCTGGAACAGCATATGATCTCCCCTGTCCGTTGGAAGTCGCTCGTGCAGAATATGCTGGCAGATGGACACAGCACAGCATTGGAAATCGGTCCCGGCAAGACCCTAACAGGCTTTGCCCGCCGGATATCCAAGCAGCTCTCCTGTACGCCAGTAGAATCCATGGAAAGTGTCCTTGCTGCCGCAGGAGGAATGTAACATGAGTCTGCCTGAACTGACGATCGGCACGCTGCGTGCCCGTGTCCCGGTGATCCAAGGCGGCATGGGCATTGGCATATCCCTTTCCGGTCTTGCATCTGCGGTGGCAAATGCAGGCGGAATCGGTGTGATTTCCGGCGTGCAAATCGGTTTCCGCGAACCGGATTTCCGTGAAAATCCAGTCAAAGCCAATCTGCGGGCAATTGTATCCGAAATAAAAAAAGCACGGGAATTGTCCCCGCACGGTGTGATTGGCATGAACTTTATGTCCATCGATGAACATTATGAAGAATATGTCGCACAGGCAGTCCGACATGGCATCGATCTGATTATTTCCGGCGCGGGGCTTCCGCTCTCGCTCCCGCGCCTGACGCAGAACAGCCGGACGCATATCGCTCCCATCGTGTCCTCTATCCGCGCCTGTCGTCTTGTCTTAACCTCATGGTGGAAAAAACATCAGCGGCTTCCAGATGCCGTTGTGGTTGAAGGCCCGTTGGCGGGCGGGCACCTCGGCTTCAAGCTGAATGACATGTACGCTGGTACACATCAAAGTCTGGATGATATCCTGCAAGAGGTCTGCGCCTATGTCAAAGACTTTGCGGAAAAGCACAATACTGTAATCCCGGTCATTGCCGCAGGCGGAATCAACTGTTATGCGGATGTGAAACGGGTCATGGATATCGGTGCTGCGGGTGTACAAGTCGGCACAGAATTTGTCACAACAGAAGAATGTGATGCATCTGATGCTTTTAAACAGGCATACATCCATGCAGCCCCTGCGGATGTGCGCATTATCAAGAGCCCAACCGGTTTTGCCGCGCGTGCTGTTAACACCCCCTTCTGTCAGCAGGCATATGACCACGGCGGCATTCCCATCCAACACTGCTTCCGCTGTATGCCGAAAATCTGCTCGCCGGCAGAATCTCCCTATTGCCTGTCACAAGCACTCATGGACGCGGCAAACGGTGCTGACCGCGGCGGGCTGGTATTCTGCGGTGCACGTGTCGGAGAAATCAAAGAGATATCCACGGTTCCGCAGGTCATTCACAAGCTGTGTAATCCACCGCAATGATCTATCATTTAAAAATCGCCTGAATTCGCGTGAATCCGGGCGATTTTTTCATATATTTAAAATTATTTCACCACATTATGCCTAACTGTGCTATACTGGTTATGTAAAGTATTTGTAAAATCATCGGAAGGAGGGGATTGCGACTGTGATTCGTGCACTGGATTTTCTTCGGGAATTTACATTTGCCTCCGTGGCATTTCGCCTTTTGTTGGCGATGCTCAGCGGCGGCATGATCGGACTGGAGCGTGGACGAAAAGGACGGCCCGCCGGTTTTCGTACTTATATGCTCGTTTGTCTTGGTGCGGCACTGACCATGCTGCTGAGTCAGTATGAAACAGCCCTGCTCGAAACCCGATGGGCTGCGCTTGCACAAGAAATCGGGCTGCGCACTGATGCTTCCCGTTTTGGCGCACAGGTCATCAATGGTATTGGCTTTCTCGGCGCAGGCACAATTATTGTTACCGGCCGTCAGCAGGTCAAGGGGCTGACAACCGCAGCCGGATTATGGGCCTCCGCCTGTATGGGGCTGGCAGTGGGCGCCGGCTTCTATGAATGTGTGTTCCTCTCATTTATCCTGATTTTCCTTTGCGTACGTGTTTTTCCCCTCATTGACAATGTGATTCATGAAAACGCAAAAGTCATGCATATTTACATTGAATTTGAGTCCATGAATGACGTTGGGACGCTGATTAACCGGCTAAAATCCCAGGAGTTACAGATCGTTGACGTAGATATTGAGCGCAGCCGCGAAAAACACTATCCGCACCCCAGCGCAACCTTTTCCATTCATATGCACCAGCGGCAGCCGCATTCACGCATCCTGTCCTCCCTCGCTGACCTTGACTGTGTTTACACGATCGAAGAAATATAACAAATGAGGATCTTCTTATGTTGTCTATTTTTGATAATTTGCGTGATATCACGCTGGCATCGGTAACAGTCCGGCTTGTCCTTGCTGTAATCTGCGGCGGTGCAATCGGTATTGAGCGCGCCTACAAGCGCCGCCCCGCCGGTTTCCGTACCCATATCCTGATCTGCCTCGGTGCTGCCATGACAACACTGACCAGTCAGTATCTATATCTTGTCATGCATTATTATACAGATATGGCGCGTCTCGGCGCACAGGTCGTTGCAGGTATTGGCTTTATCGGTGCAGGTACGATCATTGTAACCCGCCGCCAGCGGGTAAAAGGTCTGACAACAGCTGCCGGTCTGTGGGCAGCTGCGATCATTGGTCTAACGCTGGGTGGTGGCTTCTATGAAGGCGGTTTCCTTGCCACCGTTATGATCCTTATCGCCGAGCTGTTATTCTCTAAGCTGGAATACCGTATTCTGGATCATGTACCTGAAATCAATCTGTATATCGAATATACAGACCAGTCCTGTCTGGACGATATTTTAAAGCTCTATCATGAACAGAAGCTGAATATTCTAAACATGCAGATCACGCGTGCCACTGGTAACGAAGAACATCACGCCTGTGTGATTTTCACGTTGCGGCTGCATAAGCATTGTCGTGCCAGTGATCTGATTGAGCTTGTTTCTTCTATCCCCGGCGTTGTCTCTGTGGAAGAACTATAGAATGATAGCAACACAATTTACAGTTCCGCAGGAGGTCTGCAGTTATGCAGCCTCCTTTTTCAATATCCTGTGTGCCATAATCAACTTGTCTTTTTCATATCACTCTACGATGCGCAGGTTGAAAAATATGTTGTCCCCAGTTACACTTGTCATATAAGGAGCGTGAAAGCAATGAATAATTATGTTACAGGAGCAGTTATCAAAAAACTCCGCGAAAAAAAGAAAATGACACAATTGCAGCTGGCAGAACAGCTTTGTGTCAGTGATAAGACAATTTCAAAATGGGAAACCTGCAAAGGGTTTCCAGATATCTCACTGCTGGAACCATTGGCAAAAGCATTGCATATCTCTGTTCCAGAACTGTTAGCAGGAGAGCAGATCATCAATACGAATCAGGCAGCGAATATCCTGCGTTCTTCCATTTATGTCTGCCCGATCTGCGGAAACATCCTGCATACCGCCGGGAATGCAATGGTATCCTGTTGTGGCATCACCCTGCCGCCGCTGGAAGCTGAAGAGACAGATGAAGCACACGATGTACAGTACAAAATCATAGAGCACGAATTATATATTACGTCTGCACATGAAATGACAAAGCAGCATCATCTCTCCTTTATTGCGTACGCCACGGCAAACCGATTTGAGATGGTCAAGCTGTATCCCGAGGGAAATGCAGAAGCACGTTTTCTCTCACGCGGTAGAGGTATGCTGTACTGGTACTGCAACCATCACGGACTGTTTCGCCGCAGAGTATGACCGACACAGCAAAGCACCCCACTTGCTTACAGCATATTGATAGACTGTACGCAGGTGGGGTGCCATTTTGTTTTAACCGTTCTTTGTTGTTATATTATCCGTTTTGGACACTTATTCGCGTCCATCCCAGCAGTAGGTGCACAGATTCTCCTTCGGAATACCCGCTGCCTCCAGCATATCATCCAGGCGGTTATAACGCAATGAGGTAAAATTCAATTCCTTGCGAATCTCCTCTATCATCTGCTCATACTTCTCAGATTCCGGATCGGTATACTGCTGTAAGATTTCCTCCGGCACATCCTCCGTGCCCTCCAGACGCGCAATAACGCGGCGCGTGATCAGATCCATTTCCGAGGTAGAACGGGAGAAATTCAGGTACTTACATCCATATACCAGCGGCGGACATGCTGGACGGATATGTACCTCCTTTGCACCGCTCTCATACAAAAATTCCGTTGTTTCACGCAGCTGCGTACCGCGGACGATTGAGTCATCGATCAACAGCAGGCGCTTGTCCTTAATCAGCTCATGCACCGGAATCAGCTTCATCTTTGCGATCATGTTACGCCTGCTCTGAATGGTTGGCATAAAAGAACGCGGCCATGTCGGTGTATACTTGATAAACGGGCGCGAAAACGGAATGCCGGATGCATTGGAATAGCCAATTGCATGTGCAGTACCGGAATCCGGCACACCTGCAACAATATCCGGCTTTACATCATCACGCATTGCCAGCTTTTCACCGCAGCGATAACGCATCTGTTCTACGCTGACGCCCTCGTAGGAGCTGGATGCATAGCCATAATAAATCCACAGGAAAGTACATATCTTCATGTCCTTGCCCGGCGCTATCAGTGTCTTAACGCCATCTGCGGTAACAACATCAATCTCACCCGATCCAAGCTGCTTGTAATCCTCATAGCCTAACTTGCGGTAAGCAAAGTCTTCAAACGTGATGCAGTACGCATCTTCCTTCTTGCCGATCGCAACCGGCGTTCTGCCGTACTTGTCCCTTGCGGCATAAATACCCTTCGGCGTCATCAGCATCAGGGTCAGAGAGCCTTCGATCAGCTCCAATGCATACCGAATACCATCAATCAGATTTTCCTTCTGGTTGATGATCGCAGCAACCAACTCTGTCGGATTGACATCACCGCCGCTCATTTCCAAAAAGTGTGAATTGCCATTGCTAAAAATCGTATCAACAATTTCCTGTGTATTATTGATCTTGCTGACAGTTGTAATTGCATACGTGCCATGGTGCGAACGGACGATCAACGGCTGCGGCTCAAAATCGGAGATACATCCGATTCCCATCCAGCCCTTCATTTTCTGTACGTCCTTATCAAATTTGGTACGAAATGGTGCGTTTTCAATATTATGGATCGAGCGGTCAAAACCATTTTCCCCATAAACAGCCATACCGCCTCGTCTGGTGCCCAGATGGGAATGGTAGTCTGTTCCGAAGAAAAGATCGAATACACAATCCTCTTTTGCTGCTACGCCAAAAAATCCACCCATGTTGATCCTCCTTGCACATGGAACGTTATAAAATCAAAAGTAAAAATATGAATCACCTGTCTTCATGAGGTGATGTGGAAATTATTTCAATTTTAGTATACCACAAATTATATTTCAAGGTAACTATCTGCGCATAAAAATAAAAAAATTATCTTTTCTGCCGTACTACTGTCTCCTGTGCTATAATAGTCCTGAAATGATCCAAAATCATGCAACAAGGAGGTAGCTATGGGATATTTTCGATATCCATTGTATTATAAGGCATTCCGCTGTATCGCCTCTGCCTGCCGGGACAGCTGCTGCATCGGCTGGGAAATCGATATCGATGCGAACACGCTGCAATATTATCAGCAGATAGATGATGCATTCGGCCGCCGATTGGCAGAAAATATTGCACTCCCGCCAGAACACAGCCATGTGTCTGCACACTTTATCACCGACGGAAAGGAACGCTGTCCGTTTCTGAACAGCTGTAACCTGTGTGATATTTATATTGCCCTTGGGGAACAGCATCTCTGCCAAATCTGTACCGATCATCCGCGGTTTTACAACTGGTTTACAGATGGAACAGAAGCTGGGCTTGGGCTATGCTGTGAAGCTGCTGCTGAACTGATTTTAACTTCTTCTGGTTATCCTGTATTGGAAAGCGTTGTCGATGATTCACAGCCAGAGGTCTGTTTTGATGCACAGAACCACCTGGAACGCGACACCGAGCAGCTGCTGTTTTCTATGCGTGAAGAGCTGTTCCATATTATAAAACCAGAATCAAAACAGCCGTTGGATAAAATGATGGACTGTTTGTTTCGAGCTGCCTTGTCCATGCAGGATACCTATGATGCGCTGCTATTTCCTGGCATGCAGGCTGCCTTTACTGACGTATCCGACATAGCTAGAATATCGTGGTCAAAATCCTTCTGGAACCCAACTTTTTTACATCCACTGCTGGATTTTTATCTTACGCTTGAAATAAATGATACCACATGGCAGTCGACGCTCCTCCATATAAAAGAAAACATAATAGATATTCTCGCGAACAGACAGGCGTTTTTATCTTGGTATCAATCGCAGCTGTATGAATATGAGCAGCTGCTCGTTTACTTCCTCTATCGTCATTTCATGAAGGCGCAGGAGGACGATGCATTGCTGCAAAAGGTCACATTCGCCCTTATCAGTACATGTATCATCCAACTGGTGGATATCTGGTTCTGGCAGAAGGAACATACGCTTTCGCATGTGCAACAGATCGATATCTGCAAGCTGTATTCCAAGGAAATCGAATACGATGAGGATAACACCGAAAAAATCTCTTTTTATCCTCTTCCCTTTTCCTGATCACACATTGTTAAAGACAGGCACCGCCTAGCTGCATTACTTCTGGTTCTGTCTGCGGATCGCATCTGAAATTTGCCTGTTGACCTGTTCTACCTCATCGCGGAAAGCGCGGGCGGATATCCTCTGTGCGCCATGTGCGAGGATAATGATCTGTTCCACACCGTCTGAGGTAGCAACACGTACATTGCGCCGTCTACTGATCTCGTAGGACACTTTTTCGATAAACATGTCCGCGGTTTCCGCTTCCTTCGTGTACACAACATGGATATTGTGATAGCTGTCAATGATACCTGCCTGTCCCGGCACGCGGTATGCATCAAATACCAGGATCAGCTCACAGCGGCGGTATGCCTGATAATTACACAGTGTATCCATCAGCGACTGCCGCGCGGCATCCATGTTATCCTTTGCCAACGCACTCAGATCATCCCATGAGAAAATGATGTTATAGCCATCCACAAGCAGATAATCCGTCGCAGGCTCTAGCTGACGCAGAACCTCGCGCGGTCTGTCATACCGCATTGGCTTGTGCGAACGAAATGCACGCGGCTGTATTGTACCGTAGGTGCGCTCGAAGATTTTTTTCAGTTCCTTGTCCAGCTCCTGTGGACTGGTGTATGCCGGTGCAGCACGATTGACAATGACCTGTTCGGCTGATTCTTCCAGTTCTTTTTCCTTCGGTTTGAGGACAGCCGGAAGATGCATATGCTGTTCAACTTCATTCCACTTTACAGTATATCCCGCTCCATGGGAACAGAATACAGAATGCGGCGTATTTTCCACATCTGCTTCCGGCTCATAGCCGCTTTTTTCGATCACTTCATCTGCATTATGGCATGGACGGTAGCCATCCACGGCGAGCGACAGCCGTCCGCATCCTTTGGTATATGCTGCAACTTCCATTGGATAATCGCGCATCTCGGATACCGGTGCTGTGCCGGTCAGTATGGAAAACTCCCCGTTGGATTCCGGCGGGTCAAATGTGCCGCCGCGCGTCTGGATATCCGACATGGCGCGCCCTACACTCTCCTGTGGCAGCTCCAACCGGAATGTATACCACGGTTCCAGCAGTACAGATTCTGCTTTCATCAGCCCTTGACGGATCGCACGATATGTTGCCTGCCGGAAGTCGCCGCCCTCTGTATGCTTGGCATGCGCGCGCCCGGTCAGCAGCGTAATACGCATATCTGTAATCGGTGAACCGGTAAGCACGCCAAGATGTTCTTTTTCCTCCAAGTGGGTGAGGATCAGCCGCTGCCAATTGCGGTTAAGCACATCTTCACTGCATATTGTAGCAAATTCCAGTCCGCTTCCCCGCTCCAACGGCTCCAGCAGCAAATGAGTTTCCGCATAATGCCGCAGCGGCTCAAAATGTCCAATTCCTTCTACTGGTGCGGCGATGGTTTCCTTATAGACAATATTTCCTGTACCAAATGTAATATCCAGCCCAAACCGCTCCATAATCAGACTTTTCAGAACCTCAACCTGGATCTCTCCCATCAATTGAATATGGATTTCCTGTAACCGTTCATTCCAGACAATATGCAGCTGTGGGTCTTCTTCCTCCAGCTGTTTTAATTTTCCAAGTGTCGTATGAACGTCACAGCCTTCCGGCAAAATCAGCTGATACGTCAGAACAGGCTCCAGTACCGGTGCAAGAGATTCCGGTTCCAGACCAAGGGCATCCCCAGGCTGCGTTCTGGTCAGCCCTGTCACCGCACAGACACTTCCCGCAGGTACAAAATCCACCATCTGGTATTTCTCGCCGGAGTACAAGCGCAGCTGATCTGCCTTTTCCTCCCAGATATCATCCCCATTTGCAGATAATCCAGCATTGGTCAGCCGGGTCTTTACCTGTAATCCACCACCGGTAATCTTCATCCATGTCAGGCGGTTTCCCTGCGGGTCACGTGAGATTTTATATACCTTTGCACCAAATTCAGCAGGATACTGCGGGTTAACGGTATACCGCTCCATACCGCGCACAAAGTCCTCCACACCGTCCAGCCGAAGCGCGGAACCGAAAAAGCACGGAAACAGCTCCCGATGGATAATTGCACGCTGCAATTCATTCAGCGGCAGTTCTCCGTCCTCCAAATACCGCTCCATCAATGCTTCTGAACACATAGCCGCTTCCTCATCTCGCTCGGCTATATCGCGTTCTGCAGAAAAATCCACACAGCCATCACTCAAACGATGCTTCAACTGAGCCAATACTTCATCATGCCTCGCGCTGTCCAAATCCATTTTATTGATAAACAGAAACGTCGGAATGCGGTACTGTTCCAACAGCCTCCACAGGGTTTCTGTGTGTCCCTGCACACCATCACTGCCGCTGATGACCAGAATCGCGTAGTCTAACACCTGCAATGTACGTTCCATTTCTGTAGAAAAATCAACATGTCCCGGTGTGTCCAGCAGCATGAACTGCGTATTTTCCAACGATAAAATCGCCTGCTTGGAGAAAATCGTGATGCCGCGCTCGCGTTCCAACCGGTAAGTATCCAGAAATGCATCTTTGTGGTCAACGCGGCCTAATTTTTTCAGGTTGCCGCTCACGTAGAGCATGCCTTCGGACAATGTCGTTTTTCCCGCGTCCACGTGGGCCAACAGACCCGCACAAATATGTTTTTTTTGTTTCTGCTCGCCCATAGAAACGCCTCCCTTTATGATTGCATACTTTTAGAGTATATCACAAGAGGAGGTGTTAGTCGAGATGCCACAACGGAATAAAATAATGAATTTTTGAATTTCATATTGCTTACTCCTTTTGAAATCAGGAGCAACACCGCATAATTTCTCGTTATCCTACGGTTTGGGTTTTATTGTCTGTCCTTCGTGGAACAGTCCAGTTATTTTATATTCTTACAGACTTTGTTTCATAGTCTCCTCATAAGAAGTGGAGATCTTAAT
>JAUNWG010000123.1 GCA_030540435.1 Eubacteriales bacterium | reverse complement strand
AAGAGAGCATGATGCTCCAAAGTCAAAAAATCCGTTTATTCTGCAAGCGAGTATTTTAACCCGCAAAGTCGGAGGAAAATCTTCAAAAAAGTTCGGATTTTGGTGCCTTCAAAAATCGGGATTTTGCTGTGAACCCCAAAATGAACCCCAGGACAATTTGAGTGGCCAGAAAAGTCAAAGAAAAGTTAGAAAAACACCGGATTTCTTATCAAAATCCAGTGTTTTTGTGCGATGCTATCACCAAACGGAGTGCAAAGGCGGGTGTTTGCACCTAAAGTCCTCGCGAGTCTGCTTACATATCAGTGCTGAATGTTCTGATTGCAATACTGAAGGATGCTCTGCGTGTAAGCAACGGATCTGATATCATCACGAGATTCCTTCAGGCCGACAGCCTCAAGAACCGCAATAGCTCTGTTAAACAGGGCGATGCATTCGTCATCAGACTGGCTACACACTTTGATAATTTTCTTGCAGAAGCCCTCAATCTTCTTGTTCTGTATGGACGGCATTGCCTTGTCATCCGCCACATAACTGAGAATCATCAAAATATGCCACTTGTAAATGGAGTATTTCGAATCAAGCCTACCGTTGCTGGCCAAAAGTTTGAACCGGTACAGGACGAGAGCCGCAGTGTAATAGATAATTTCCTTGTTCTTATCGTTCAGCAGTTTGTCGTACAGGTCAGAAATCATTTTGGTCGGATAGCGGTATGCCAGTTCCGGCTTACGCAAGAACATTGCGCCAACCGCACGGCATGTCTCAGGGATGGAACAAATCCGGCGCTTGGGTACACCAGTATCCTTATACTGGCCATTCCGCCGCTCGAAATACAGCTTGGTCTCCTGTCCCGGAGTATCCTCTGTTGTGGCAAAATACCGCTCCAGACGGCGAACCAGATTGGTGAAAGAAAGGAACTGTGTTTCATCCACTTTGCTCTGGCTATTTGTCGCACGAACAACATCCGCAATCACGTCAGGGTCCGTAGCTTCAATTACCCTTACAGTAATTGTTGATTCGGGGATCAGCAAATCGTAGTTTTCAAACAGCACATTACTGGTCTGGCAGCCGTTGACGATTTGATAATTCTCCATGGACACCTTGTCGCTCTGAACACGGACATCCGGCGAAATGATGGTAATTCCGTTGTTCAGAATAGCGAACTGCTTCTGTGTTTCCGGATCAGACAGTGTCTCACGAATCTGCTTATTCACAGGGTTAGCGCCACCAAGGAAGGCACGGACGTTCTCCTCAAAAATATGCACCCGAAGTTTCCCATCATCATCCATCAGAACGCTCTCAACAAAGCTCTTAAGCGGCACAATGGCCAAATAGGATTCCGTTACACCGGGCATTTCAGGATAGGGAGACAACTGCTTTGTCTGCATCACCGCAGAGATGGTGTGCCGCGTTTTGTCCCACAGCTGAATAAGTTGCTGTAAGCCAATAAACTCGAAATCAACACTGTTAAAAAATCCGGTATCGTTTACATCGCGAATAATATTAGCACGTGTCGCTTCTATCTCGGTGGCAACAGGATTGTTACTGGTACAGACATATTTCAGATAAACATTGGGGCGACCATTGGTTATCTTTGAAACGTTATCTACCAGAAGATCAAAAATAGCCCGCTGCTGTCTGATGAAGTCTCCCTGCGGCAACTGCGGTGCGTCGGACACAAAATCACACACACCATCTCCGAATTTCAGGATCTCTCCCCGATCATAGGTGTCGCTTGTCTTTGTCTGGACAAAATAAATGTCCACAGGGACATTCCTCTTCGGTCTTTTCAGGATGATGTCTGCCTCAGCTACTGTGGTTGCAATTTCACCGTCAATAATGAAGCAAATGCCATCAATGCCAGGATCGTCCTCCTCGGACGTAATCGCTGCGGCATCAATTTCTTCCGGATAAAAAGACTTAATCATGCAATAATTGGAGAAAAGCTCAAAACGCTTATCCTCATCCATTGCAGTATCAATGAACGTTTCCTCACAAAAAGTCTTAAGAAAGCCGGCAATAACTCTATGCATATTCCGCCACCTCTGATCATTATTTATCATCTTCCAGTATACACCTCCATTTCGACTTTTTCAAATTAATAATCTGTGAATAACCCCCATAATGAGGATTATTTTACATTTTATGTCGCATATCATTTTAGGTATCTGGCTTCCAGAATCTCACCGATTCTCAAATGGATCTCTAACCGGTCATCGTATACCACTATTTTATCCGTCAGGGATCGTATCATAACCGCATCGTCGGTATCCATCTTTTCACCGCTCTGAACATGCTCTTTGTAGGCATCCAACCAGTATTTTACCTCCACATACCGTCCGGCTGTGACTTTCAGTTCCCGCTGCCGCTCCTGCAGTTCATCCATCTGCTGGCTATAGGCCGCCACCTTTCCTGATTCACCAGCTTGGGATTTGCCCGCTGCTGACGCAGTTCCATGGCTTTGTAGTAGGTTTCCTTGCTGATGATCCCCTCATGGGCATCCTCTATGTAGTACCGTTCCCCATACTGGCCATCTAGGTTGTCGCATTTCTTACCGTCGATGTTGACGCTCTTACCCATCATCACATCGCCCATGTACTTTTCATTGGAGATCATCTTCAGGATGCCGCTGGCTCTCCATGGCATGCCTACCCCTGTTTTGATCCCCGCTTCGTTGAGGACTTTGGCGATTGTAGGACAGCCGCAGCCGGAGAGGTACATGTCGTAGACCCAGCGTATCACTTCTGCTTGCCACAGTATTTTAGGAACTCTTGCCGCCGTTGCTCATCCTCAATGGATAAGGCATAGACGATCATGGCATCCGCCAGTTCTTTGCAGTATTCCATAGCACGAAGGTTGCCCACATCCGCGCTCCACGCACCGCCTCCATAGCAGTACCAGCTTTTGCGCTCCGGCACAAAACGGACAATGTCCTTGTAGTAATCTGCGAACAGGCGGCTGGCACCGATGTCAGACCATGCATACCGCCGATTGCTTTCCGGATGCATGGCTGCCAGCTTTTCTGCCGGGGTATTGAACTGGTCAGGCGGGATGTAGTCCTCCCGCTGGGCGATCCGCTGCCCAAACTTCTTGGCGCTGCTCCAGATGCTGTCCAGCTCTTGATCCGAAAGAGGCGGCACACACCGCGCTGCCTCTTCCCGAAACAATTGTTCCGCTTTGGCCGTATCCCCGTAGCGCTTGATGAGGCAACCCGCTTTCTGTGACAGCGTAGCATTCCGGCTACCAGCAGTGATCAGCTCCGGCAGCACCTGATCCACGGTTTTCTCTCCTGCAAAGAACATCACCTGCGGTTCCTTAGTACCAAAATAGAATCGGGCTGCATCCATGGCATTGGCATCAAACCAAGGAAAACGCTTCTGGAGCTGCTGCTTCATGGCGGTATACACCTTGCTGTCTGTGATCCGTTCTACCGGGAAGTAGCAGTGGAACTTAGGCCGGGCTGCTTTTCCGTTCTTCTCCTTCATGTGATTACGGCTGTAACACACTGCAAAGCTCACTCCCGGAAAAGCTGCCACCACATCCTCCGGCTGCTTCCAGTCTGCGGAATCTTCACTGTGATCGTTGTCGCAATCCATAGGAATACAACCCGACCATTGGAAATCTGCTGCGCTGCGCCGATCGTCACGATACTTTGCGCATACATGATCCCGGCCCATAGCCTGCTGTAGAGTGGAAATGTCCTGTACGATCACTTCGGTGGGATACTGGCAGTTTCTTGCATTCCCGGTGCATTCTGCGTTGTAGATAGTAAATGGTCTCATGGTAGGTCACCTCCTTCCTGTTTTTTCTTCGCATGGCCTTAACCACGGTTCTTACGCCATTCTTCTTTTTCCCAGGCTGCCTGTTCAATCGCCCAGAATACTCTCTTCTTGTCGTCTTCATCCAACTCTGTGCGCATGAGTCTGGAAAAGCTCTCGGGGGTCATACAGAGCCAAGAGGCAATCTGCCAGAAATAAACACCACGTTCCATGGCTCTGATCCGAATATCTTTGTTACATCTCATGTTTTTTCTCCTTTCCTGTTTATTCACACACTCCTCGCTACGGTTCCACGGCAGCCTCCTGTTCGAGGTCTCCTAGTTTTACTCGATCGCGCTCTTATATCAGCCCGCGCTGTATCGTCATGGCACATAGTTGATCGGGTATCGCTCACGTGAGGCTATTCAGTTTTCAAGGTACAAAAAAGAGCAATGATACACTTCGCCTCTTCTTGCGTCGTATCATTGCTCTTTATATCTTATTGCGTTATTGTCTTATTGCATTATATTTTTAATCTTTATTCTTTGTAGCATTGAAGGACATCTTATGCCCTGAATGTCTTGCGACATCAATATGATAACATATCCGAACGTATGTGTCAATACCTAAAGCACAATATGTTGTTAATTTTTTCATTTTTATCTATCGCATAACAATATATAGTGTTCTGACGCAAAAAGCGCCACCCCACCTGTTGTCAGATGAGACGGCGATCCCTTATTCAAATTTGGGATCCGTGATGTCTTCCGTGTTAATCATAGCCTCCACCGCCAGTCGGATACCTAACTTGAAACCTACGGCAAAGGACGCAACCTCATTGGCTTCATTGATCTCAGATACGCAGTCCTTGTATTTTCCGAAGGTCTCCTGCTGCGCCTGTGTCAGTGTTCCCATCAGATTTTCCTCGTTCCGGATCACCAGATGCAGCAGATGGGAGTACCTGCCGCCTTTGACGATTTTCCGATCTATAGGACAAATATTTCCGTAATAAAGCTCTTCTATAATATTT
>JAUNWG010000122.1 GCA_030540435.1 Eubacteriales bacterium | reverse complement strand
ATGAGTAGATATGGTCAATATGCTCATTCGTAGAGTGATCTACTCTACGAAATATGACTGAAATACGTGGATTGTGAAGCATGGATTCAGTATTTGCTCATTGCAAAATTTCTATACAAATTAGGGCTTATTCTGATGGTAAATATGAAAAGTCAAAAATTTGGTGGTTTTGTATTGCAAAGATAATATTTGTGAATTTTCGAAGCAGCGATGTGAGAAAGAAGGTGGCAGGAACTTGAGAAAATCTCTATATGATTATTGTATAGAGCGTGATAGCGAAGCTCTGCTCCTGCAATGGCATCCGTCAAAAAATGGCGCATTGACACCACATGAGATATCTTATGGCAGTCGGAAAAAAGTTTGGTGGCGCTGCGAAAAAGGTCACCAATGGCAAGCAGCGGTTTATACGCGTACCAGCGGCAGAGGATGTCCCTATTGTGCCGGAAAGCGGACCTGCCCTGGTGAAAATGATCTTGCTTCTCAACGTCCCGATATTGCGGCACAGTGGCATCCAACTAAAAACGGGAGTGTGACTCCGGTGGATGTTTTGGTAGGAAGTAATCACAGGGCTTGGTGGGTCTGTGAAAAAGGTCACGAATGGCAGGCTATTGTAAAATCTCGCACCAATGGTACTGGCTGCCCTGTTTGTGCAAATCGAAAGCTGGTTGTTGGAGAAAATGATCTTGCTACAACACATGCTGATCTCGCCCGACAGTGGCATCCAACAAAAAATGGGACATTGACTCCATCTGATGTTGTAGGAGGAACATGGAAAAAGGTTTGGTGGCGCTGCCCAAAAGGCCATGAATGGCGCACAACTGTAGTATCCCGCACCAGCGGTGGTGTTGGGTGTCCGGTTTGTGCAGGTAAGGTTATTATATCTGGTGAAAATGATCTTGCCAGCTGTTTCCCGGTCATTGCTGCGCAATGGGATCCTGCGTGCAATAGCTCCTTGACGCCAGAGAGTATTTCTCCATTCAGCAACCGGAAGGTTTGGTGGAAATGTGAACTGGGTCATGTATACACAGCGGCAGTTTCTGCTCGTACTATGCATAATTCAGGATGTCCTTACTGCGCAGGGCGCAAGGTTTTGGTGGGTTTTAACGATCTTGCTTCGTTACAGCCGCAAATAGCAGCACAGTGGCATCCCACATTAAATGGCGCATTGACACCTGAAATGGTAACTGTAGGCTCTCATAAGAAAGTTTGGTGGGAATGTCCGGAAGGACATGTCTGGAAAGCGGTTATCCATTCCAGAGCAGGAAATAGAAAGTGCAGCTGCCCAGTTTGTGCTGGGAAGGTCAAAGCAGGCCGTGTGAAACGATATACCGCAGCTATTGCAGCACAGAGTGAGGATATAACTGTGGAATAACAAAATCTATGCGGAAGAAACAAATAGAGGATTTATGCCTTTTATGATAATCGCTATATAAATCGTGATAATTATGATTTTTTTAATTGCACTTTCAATAAAAGTGATGCTATAGGTAATTGCCATATAATTTGTAATTATTTACATTTTTGCAATTTCAATTACATAAGAGGATTCTGTTATGTCTAAAGAGCAATGCAGCATATATAGAGGTTTGGAGCTTTATTAAGATGAGTGTAGTTCAAAGAGAGAACGACGGAGACGGCATCAATGCTGATTGATATACATACCCACATTCTTCCTGGTATTGACGATGGAGCAGCTGATGAGACGATAGCATTTCAGATGCTAAAAAGAGCCTATGAAGAAGGAACGGGCATTTTGGTTGCAACGCCGCATTATCACTGTCATATGGGTGGCAGTTGGGAAGAAAAGAGGCAGGCTGCATATGATCGTGTATGTCATATGGCTGCAGAGATCAGCCCGGACTTACAGATCCTTTTGGGGGCTGAGTTGTTTTATGAGTCGGGGCTGTTAGAGGATTTGAAGAGCGGTAAATATCTTACATTGAATCATACCCATGCAATTCTTGTAGAATTTCCGTTAGATGTCCGTTATCTCTACATAAAAAATGCGATTTTGTCGTTGCAAAGTATAGGTTATTCTCCAGTTTTAGCACATGTGGAGCGCTATTCTGCGCTTGCGAATGTTGATCGCGTGGAAGAGTTAGCGGATATGGGCGTGAAGATACAGGTTAATGCGGATAGTGTGACGGGAAAGAACGGCTGGCGGCTAAAAAAGCGGATGATGCAGCTCATGCGCGAAGATTTGATTGATCTGGTAGCTACTGATACCCATGATCTGATAAGACGACCACCAGGGATGCAGTCTTGTGAAAAGTACCTGAACCGGAAAATGAGTTCGGATTATTGTAAGAAGGTGTGTCAGGACAACGCATTGAAGTTATTATTCTGTGAAGCACGCAATAAGTATAATTTGTTACCGATTGGCAAAGTGAATGTCAATTTGTAGATAAAGTAAAAGTACAATGAGTCGGTTGAAAGGAGTCATGAAATGAAAAAACTAATTGCATCAATTGCTGCTGTAGCAATGGCACTGACGATGTCGCTCTCTGCTTTTGCACTGCCAAGCCCGACAGTAAGCGGTTTGGTAAAGGGAGTTTCGACCGCGGTGGACAAGAACGGAAGGTCTGTGGATATTATTGTGCGGTCAATTCCAGATATGGAAGGAAGCTTGTCGGCGGGGGAGAAAACAGCAATAGAAGAAATTAAAGATAAGCAGAAGCTGCGTACAATCATGGGTTCGGATTGGGAAGACGGCATGCAGCTGGCTGACATTCGTTATATTCAGCTCTCGGGGGATGCATCCCTTGTCAGTTTTCCGGTGACTATTACATTTGATATACCTGGTGTTACAGCCAATTCCAAGGTAAAGATTCTTGTGTTCAACAAAGAAACTGGAAAATGGGAAGTACTCGGCGGCAAAGTGAGCAATGGTAAGGTAACGGCAACGTTTGAGTATTTGGGATTGGTCGCATTTGTGGTAGATACGGATACGGCAAAGGCAATGGAATCCACAGTGACTTCGCCTAAGACAGGGCAGTCTGATTTTCCGATTTATGCAGAAATTGCGGTAGCTGTCGTGCTTGGCGGCGCAATCCTCTGGGTTTATAGGAAAGGAAATACACTGAGTGAATAAATTGACATTGGATCCGCTGGAAACGATCGACAGCAGAGAGAAAGAGATGTTCCGGACGCTACGGACGAATATTGAGTTTACCGGCGTTGAGAATCAGGTCATTACTGTGACCAGCTGTTATCCAAATGACGGAAAAACAACGGTTTCCTATCATCTAGCCTGCGCTTTCGCAGAGGCTGGGAAAAAAACGCTTCTGATAGATGCTGATCTTCGCAAATCGATCTTTATATCGCGCTACCAGATCCGGCAGGAGGTGCGCGGACTGAGCCATCTGCTTTCCGGACAGAGCCAGCTGGATGAAGTTCTGTATGAAACCGACATTAAGAATCTGTACGTAATTCTTACCGGCGTTTTCCCGATCAATCCAACAGAGCTTTTGGGCAATCAACGATTTGGTGCACTCCTGTCGTCTGTTCGTCAGGGATTTGATTATATTATCATTGACACTCCCCCTATCGGGAGTGTTATTGATGCGGCTGTAACTGCCAAGCAGAGCGATGCTTCCCTGTTGGTTCTCGCTTCGGATGTGGTTTCCCGTGGCGAAGCACGCCATATGGTAGACCAACTAAAGAGTGCAAATCCCAATATATTGGGCGTTGTGTTGAACAAGGTTGATAGCAAAAGCGGTGGCTATTATTATGGAAAACGGTACAAAGGATATAACAAGTATGGTTATGGATATGGATATGAACAATCAGATGAATAAGAAACCACAAAATTGGAAATGGGGTGGTTTCTGTGGATAATAAACGCGATATGGCAGACGACTATATTGATTTAGTCGCGCTATTTGCCGCCTATCTGAAAAGATGGTGGCTGATTGTCATCTGCGGTTTTGGCGGGGCATTCCTCGCGCTTGGCATTACGGTTTATCTGATTACACCATTGTATACTTCGTCCTCCATGCTGTATGTACTGTCCAAGACCACCAGCATCACATCCGTGACAGATTTGACGTTGGCAGACGAACTGACTGCGGACTACTCGATTATTGCAAAAAGCAATCCGGTTTTAGATGGCGCAATTGAGCAGGTCGAGGAAGAGGGGAATATCAAGCTCACACGGGAAGAAGTCGAAGAGATGGTTTCCGTTTCCAATGAAGCCTCCCGTATTCTGGTCATTAAAGCGGTCAGCGATGATCCAGAACTGGCAGCACTGGTTGCAAATGCTGTAGCAGAGCAGACGATGGATCAGATGGCGGAAATTACCAAGACTGATCCGCCGACGATGGTGGAAAAGGCGGAAGTCGCGACGCATCGCTCCAGCCCGAACTGGACAAAGAATACGATTACGGGCGGTTTGATCGGCGGTGTACTGTCTGGTCTGTTCCTGACGATCTGTTTTCTGATGAATGATAATATCAAGACAGAAGAAGATGTCGAAAAGTATCTGGGACTTTCTACACTGGCGTTGATTCCGGAAAATTCAAAGAAATCATCACGTAAACAGAAGCAGCGTAGGAAGAAACAAAAATGAAAAAATATAAGAGACTTCTTCTGATTACTTTCGTTTGCATTGGTCTTTTGCTGACACTTTCCTTATATCAGTACAGTCAGCGGATGAATGAAGATGTTTATATCCGCCTTGCAGAAGAATATGAAATTCCAGAGGAAGAAGCGGCGAAGGACAGAGGATCAGCAGAAGAAATTGTTGAAAAAGTAGAAATTCCGATTGATTTTGCTGCACTCCAACAGGAAAATCCGGATATTTATG
>JAUNWG010000036.1 GCA_030540435.1 Eubacteriales bacterium | reverse complement strand
TGTCAATCAACAGACTTCGCTTTGTTCCGTTCAGAAGATAACAATGTGTTTCCTCCCAATGTCGATATTCACTAATAATATATGTTTCTTTGTCAATTTTGTCTATCGTGAACCAGTTATGCATAAACAATTTCCTTTTAGCTGTTTTCTCATTACGAATTTATCCTCGGTTTCCGCATAAATGTAAAATCCCAATTCTTTATACAGATCAACAAAGCCCATAAAGAACATCCGCTCATCCGTTGTTTCTTTCTGCGGATATGCTTCCACATAATCAAACCCACAATTTGCCGCATCTTCACAAACAAATTGCAGCAATTGTTTCGCCATCCCTTTTCTTTTCCAATCAGGCGCAACGAGGAAACAATATATTGATTTCACTTTTTCCTTTTGGTCAACTGGCAACGCGCGTACTTGCGGCATGGAAAACAGCCAGCCGCCACAATTTAGGCATTCTGACTTGGTATTGGCATTACACCAGCCTATAATCTTTCCGTCTGCATACGCCAAATAGCCTTGAATTTTTCCGCTTTTGATATATTCGGCAGCCATCGCTTTTCTTTCTTCACGAGAAGGATAAACGGTCATTGTACGATGGTCATCGCTGCACCAGCTGACACAATAGCATGTATTATCAGGATTATAGTCATCATGCGGCGTTGTATCGAAAAAATGAATATATTCTTCCACGTGCGCAGGTGTCAACTTTTTTATTTCAATATTCATGTGATACCCTCCGTAAATTATATTTTTTCACTTAAAAACAACAATCAGAAATCCCGAATCAACTGCTAGTTATCCGCCGATAATCACACCAATATTCCCATGCAGTGCAATGCGAATCAGTCCACAGGCAATCAGATGTGCCGGATAATATCCATAGAACAGCCATTTCATACCATTCCATTTTCCCCGCTCACCATTATACCGTCTGAGCAGCGGGATAGTCAGGGCGACAAACAACTGGAGGATACCATATACCGGATGGATAAAGACTGCGTATACCGCCGCATAGCAGAAAACCCAAAGCATCATTCCGATCATCTGCTTTTTGAAGTTCCCCCTGTTTGTACCAATATGTAGGATCGCCATGACTGCAATACAGCTCCAGTCTGCACAGAATGTAATGACACAAATGCTGATAATCAAGCATGTCTTTTGCCATTGCTTAAATCGGGCGCTGTCGTTGATAACCAATACGATCAGTCCCCAGAGCAAGGCCCATATCACGCTTGTTTGATTGAATATGGATGTCTGAAACGGCACAAATGGGATGCCAAACGCAAAATTATATGAAAAATGTCCAATCACAGCAAAAACAACCAGTCTCTGCGCGTATTTCTTCCAATTATGCGTATAGTAATACCCTTCCGCAATAAAAAACCAGAAAATCGGTGCCGCCAGCCTTCCAACAATATGCAGCAGTATAATCCACCATTCCGTAGGATAATTCGGAAATATCACCGATGTTACGTGGTCAACTGTCATCGCAAGCATGGCGATTGCCTTTAACTGATTGCCATTCAGTCCTTTTTCTCTCATCACAATCCCTCCGTCAAGTAACTCACTTCAATTCCTGCAACACATGCAGCAGCACAAAATTCTCCACCTCTGTTCGCACCGCAACGCGAAACCAATAGAACATTATAATTCTGATAAATGCTGTACTACGTTAAATTTTCGCATTGTTGCTGTTATCCCAAGCTGTCTTTCCAGAAAATTATTGTTTAATCGCTTTTTCTCTGCATTTTTTGGCAAATACATGTACAGACATTCTTTTCCAAATGCAAATACTTCATCGCCAAAATCCATTTCCAATAGTTTAGATAATTTCTGTGTACAAATCGTATCGTTCGTAAAGACAAGATGTACCCTTGTAATATCATATTCTTCACCAAATGGACATTCCTTGCAAGCTCTTTTTAGCTGTTCTGATGTTTTTAAAATAACAGACAAATCAGCTCCGATTTTCTGTTTTATGCAATCATGAATCAATATTTTTACTTCTGACTCAGCTAATTCAGTATTGAAAATAATATTTCCACTCTGAATATATGTCTTTACATCCCGCAGCCCAGCATTTTGCAAAACTTCCGCTAAATAAGACATTTTGGGTATTCTATTTTTTCCTGTAGGAGTTACACCCCTTAACAAAGCTATCATCTGAGCACTCCATTATCAAATCATCCCTGCACTCCCGCAATGCGTGCAGCAGCACAAAATTCTCTGCTTCCGTCCGCACTGCAACGCGGAACCAGCGTTCGTCCAATCCTGTAAAATTTCCGCAGGAGCGAAGTAAAATCCCTCTTTTGCGCATTTTCTGCACCAAATCCGGTATCATTTCATTTTTGCATAACAGGTAATTCGCTTGTCCCGGAATGACTGTAAATCCAAGCTCGCGCAAGCCGTCCTGTAAATACGCCCGCTGCGCTGCAATATAATTCCGCGTCTGTGCTGGAAGTGCCATATCCTGCGTCGCCGCAATGCCGCATGCCTGTGCAATCACGGATACCGACCACGGTGCGCCCATGTCGTACAGGCTTTCCAACAGCTTGGTATCTGCTGACAGGCAATAGCCCAGCCGGATACCCGGTATCGCATACATTTTGGTAAATGACCGCAGTAAGATCATGTTAGCATTGTCTGCCATGCAGTCTGTCAGTCTTATCTCTTCCGGCTTGTCAGAAAAGTCATGGAAACAGGTATCAATGATCAGCCGTGCTCCCATCTCCGCACAGCGTTCCATCCCTTTTCTCACCAGCCATTTGGGTATCATCCTTCCCGTCGGATTATTCGGATTACAGAGGATAACCGCATCTATTCCCGGCGTCACGGCATCCCAAAATGCTTCTGTCAGATCAAAATTGTTTTGCTCCTGCAATGGAAAAGAAACGACTTCACTGCCTGCCAGCTGTGCCGCCTGTGCATATTCCCCAAACGTAGGCGCGGGAAGCAAGATCTTCTTCGGTTTACATGCAAGCATGATGCGATACAGTACATCCGCCGCGCCATTGCCGCAGAATACCTGATCCTCTGTTACATTTTCCCGCTGCGCAATCGCAGCGCGGAGCTTCCGACAGAGCGGATCAGGATAATACACACAACCGGACAGCGCAGCCTGTGCGGCCTTCCGCACGCTTTCCGGCATACCAAGTGGATTGATGCTAGCGGAAAAGTCCAGCGGTTGCGCTGTCAAATCTGCCGCGTAAATATCACCGCCGTGCCTGTTTTCCGTCATGGTATCACCTTCCTCTATGCTATCCAACCAACGCACGCAGCGCACACAATGCTACGACCGCCGTCACAGACGCCCAGTACATCAGCCGATTTGTGCGTACGATATCCTCCGGCTCGATCGGCCTTGTGTCATCCCCCAATGTCGGTTTTTCGTATAATTTTCCAAAATAGTATGCATCGCCCGCCAGCTGCACGCCCAATGCGCCTGCGCAGGCAGCTTCCGTCTGTGCAGAATTGGGGCTTGCGTGCTGGAGCCGATCGCGCCGGAAGCATTTCCATGCGCCTTTCGCATCCAACCCCGCAGGCTTTGCACACAGTACAAACAGCAACCCGCTCAACCGTGCGGGGATAAAATTCCATACATCATCCATTTTGGCGGAAAACCGTCCAAAATAGTAAAATTCTTCGTTTTTATAGCCCACCATCGAGTCCAGCGTATTGACCGCCTTATACGCAAAGCCCAGCGGCGCGCCGCCGATCAACAGGAAGCACAGCGGTGCGATCACGCCGTCGCTGGTGTTTTCCGCAACTGTTTCCACCGCTGCTTTGGTCACCTGCGCTTCATTTAGTTCCGCCGTATCCCGACCGACGATCCATGAAACATATTTGCGTGCAAGCGGTAAATCGCCTACTTTGAGTGCACGATATACCCGCAGCGCAGCTATTTTTAACGATTTTGCCGCAAAAATCTGCCAGCAGAACAGCGTTTCCAATGCGAACCGTGCGACTGGATGCAGCAGCCCGGCGAGAACCAGCATGGCATACGGGATAAGCCCGGACGGAATGACGACCAAAAGCCACAGCAAAACGCCTGCCCACAGCTGCCCGCGCTGTGTATCGGGAAACCATTTGCGCAGTCTCTTTTTCCAGAACGAGATCATGGAGCCGATGCCCATGATCGGATGCCACAGATTCTCCGGGTCGCCCAGCATGCAGTCGATCAAAAAGCCGAGAAATACGG
Organism: Eubacteriales bacterium; assembly: GCA_030540435.1. Lineage (GTDB taxonomy): Bacteria > Bacillota > Clostridia > Oscillospirales > Butyricicoccaceae > Butyricicoccus_A. Next base: position 20,305 of record JAUNWG010000036.1, on the reverse strand, counting down.
CTGCCGCAACACTCATGCTTCCCCCTTGATGCACTGTCCGATACCGCAGCAAACGCGGTATACCCGGTCAGCCTGCGCCGCAATATCACAGCACAGCCGCCCGACAGTCTCTCGCCATTCGCGCTCGAATGCATCCATCGGCACAATGCCGCTGCCCAGCTCATTGCAGACCACAATTTTGCCGATAAAATCCGCCGCCTGCGGCAATGGCTCGCCCGCCTGCATGGCATCGCGCACCAGCAGATGCAATTCCTCTATTATTTCAGCGTCCAGCTGTAGGCTGCGTGCAAATGCACGTTTGCCCTGCGCCGCACCGCCGACAATCAATATCGTCATAAAACAATCCTTCCTTATCGCAGGCACAGCCCGCCAATGACCGCCACAAGCAACACCAGTGTTTCACAAATCGTGATGCACATGCCGCACAGATCTCCCGTAATGCCGCCAAAAATTTTATAGCATTTGCGGACATGGTATACAAAATAGAGTAAAACCAGCAAAAAGACAAGTAATCCAAACAGACCGCCCAGACACAATTGAAGACATACGCAAGCAGCGATCCAGCCCGCCATGATATAGGAAACCTGTTTTTTATCTGCATTTTCTGCAAACAGATGTGCCAGTCCGGAATCCTTCGCGCACTTCTGCGTGACGATCATATTGCCGCCGAACGCACGCGCCAGTGCATAGCCCGCCAGCAGCAGCGCGGCAAGCTGTGGCGTTTCATACAGCTGGGCAAACAATCCAAACTGCACCAGCAGCAGGACGATCAGCCACATGACGCCAAATGCGCCGATGTGCGGGTCTTTTAGTATTTCCAGCCGCTTTTCCCTGTCACCATAGGAACACAGGGCGTCACAGGTATCGGTAAAGCCGTCCAAATGAATACCGCCGGTCAGGGCGATGGGGATGGCAACTGCGCCCGCAGCATACAGCATACCGGTCAGACCGCTCCACCGCGCCAGATACAGCCAGCCAAATTCAGCCAGACCAACGATCATGCCGATCAACGGCAGAAATCCGAGTGCATAGCGCATGGTATTCTTTTTCCATTCGACCTGCGGCAACGGCAACGCGGAATACAATCCAAACGCCACCAGCAGGCCGCTCAACATATCTCGCATTTACAATTCTCCCTTTATCTTGACCGGAAGGCCGCACACGCTTTCTATCACCACATCCGCGCGCTGCGCCAGCAGCTGGTTGAGCGTGCCGAGTGCACGAAGATAGCGCATTGTCCACGTGTCATAGGTAACGCCGTCTGCAAATACATCATTTGTCACGATCACGACATGCGTACATGCCCGCTCCAATGCATCCACACCGACTAAAATGCTGGCTTTCCAGCCATCACCCGCACCATCCGGCGCAAATAGTTCATTCGCCAGCGCATTGCTCATGCATTCAAACAGTGCCACGCAAAAGCCCGCCGGGACATGCATCCGGTCAAACTGCTTCGCATGCTCCAGCGTCGTAAAGCCCTTTCCGGCGCGCAATGCACGATGGCGCGCAATGCGCTTCTGCGCCTCTTCCCCCTGCGGGTCCATCGCCGCGACATACAGCATCGGACTGCCCTGCGCCAGACGGCAGGCAATGCCCTCCGCCAACTCCGATTTTCCGCTTGCTGCACCGCCTGTCACCAATACAATCATTGGCTCAGGAAAGCGGCACATACGCTTCAATGTTGCTCTCTTCAAACGTATTGCCATTGCAATACAGTGCAGCAGCAGCATCCAGCAGCCCGAACATGAGCACCGCACCGGTGCCCTCCCCCAGCGCCATGTGTGCATCGATCAGCGGATGGATGTCCAACGCCTGTTCCAGCAGCATACCAGCAGGCTCCGCTGTGTGGTGTGACGGGATCAGATAATCCCGGATGGTCGGGCACATGCGTGCTGCGCACAGCGCGGCAGCACTGGAAATCACACCGTCTACGATCATGGGCAGACCGCACGCCGCACCGCCCAAAAACATGCCCGTCAGGCCGCACAGATCAAAGCCGCCAACCTTGCTCAGGATATCCACCGGGTCATGCTGGTCGGGCTGCCATTGTTCAATCGCCTGGGTGACAACATGTATTTTCTTTGCCAGCGCTTCCGTCGTCAGACCGGAGCCGCGCCCTGTGACCAGCTCTGCCGGTGCATGAAGCAGCGCCGCCACAACAGCCGCAGTTGTTGTCGTATTGCCAATGCCCATTTCGCCGGTAGCAATGATATCATAGCCCTGCATTTTGCATAAGTATGCGGTTTCAATGCCGACCTCAATCGCACGCTCTGCCTGTGCACGTGTCATGGCCGGTTCGCGGTAAATATTCTTTGTGCCATAAGCAATTTTCCGGCGGAGGATGCGCTCCCCTTTCACCTCACTTGCCACACCGATATCGACCGGAATGACCTCTGCACCGGCAGCATGCGCCATATGGCATACTGTCGAAGTCCCATTGGATAGGTTTTCCGTAATAATCTGCGTGACATCCTGCCCGCTCTGCGAAATGCCTTCCGCAACAACGCCGTTGTCTGCGCACATGATAACAACGCATTTCCGGCGCAGATCCATGCGCGGCGTGCGACGAATGCCTGCAATTTTTACCAAAATATCCTCTAAATCGCCCAACCCATGCAGCGGCTTTGCAATCGAATCCCAATGCTTCTTTGCCTGTGCCATTGCATCGCGGTCGGGCGGTAAAATTTCCTTTATCGTCTGTTCCAGCGTCATAGCTTTTCCTCCTCATGATATGTCCGACAGGCGGACAAAAAGCGCTGTGCTGCACGCGGATTGCCTGCAAAATGGATATGCGGATAGCCTGCGTGCAATGTTTCCGTGGCATGGATGCAATCCCAGCTGCGGTTCCGCAGTGGCTTACGCGCCAAAAAGCAGCTGCCCTGCTGCGTGCTCTGTGCATAATGGAACTCGTGCGCCGGGAGCGTTTCCCCAACCGCACACAATAACGTGTCTCGCTTCGCTGTCAGCGTGATATATCCAAATTGACACAGCCTGTCACCCATCTGCGCTGTTCCTCCGCAAATGCCTGCCATCGGCACACCCTCCAGACTGTCATGCAGCAGCAGGAAACCGCCGCACTCCGCAATCGTCGGCAGACCGCGCAGGATTGCCGACCGAATGTCTGCCAGCAGTGCCGTATTCTGTCCCAGCTTTTCCGCATACAGTTCCGGATAACCGCCGCACAGCAACATACCGTCGATGTTTTCCGGCAGGTGTGCGTCGTGTAACGGGGAAAACGGCACCAACTGGGCGCCCATGCGCTCCAATACCTCTAAGCTGTCCGCATAGTCAAAGCAGAATGCTTCATCCCGCGCCACTGCAATGCGCAGCCCTTCCCCACAGTGCGGGATCTCCGGCAATCCGGCATCCAATTTCGGCGCAGTGCGTGCCAGCGCGAGCAGTCTTTCCAAATCCAAACCAGCTTCCGCGTGCGCTGCCAATCGCTGCATCTTCTGCTTCAAATCTGTGATCTCCCCGGCTGTGACCAGCCCCAAATGGCGGCTGCGCACTGCACATGCATCGTCCTGCGGCAGTGCACCATATACCGAAATGCCGGTATTGCGTTCCACGATTGCAGCGTAATAATCCGTCATAGATGGGGATATACCGTTTAAAATGACACCTTGAATGGTGTTTGGCGCAAAGGTACAAAAGCCCTTTAGCAGTGCAGCAAGCGTCAGCGACATGCCGCGTGCGGATACCACCAATATCGTCGGCGTCTGCGTCAGGTTCGCAATATCCGCTGTGGAGTTTTCACTCGATGTACCCGCCATACCGTCATAATACCCCATGACGCCTTCGATAACGGAAATATCGCGTCCAGCGCTATGCGCCAGCAGGGCGGGTACTGTTTTCCGTCCACACAGGAAGGCATCCAGATTGCGCGAACGCGTGCCAATGATGCGGCTGTGGAACATCGGGTCGATATAATCCGGCCCGCATTTAAACGCCGCTGTGTCTAGCCCACGATTGACAAATGCCTGCAATATCGCACATGTCACAGTGGTCTTACCACAGCCGCTTCCCGTTCCGCCAATGACAACGCGCGGCGCTGCTGCGCTCACAGATTTCCTCCGATCAGATAAACCGGGTTCTGCGCCATCATCATATGATAGCTGCCTACCTGTTTCGCCCGCGAGACATTGATGCAGGAAATTTCTGTGTCAAACCCGTTTTCCTGAAGCGCCTGCACAGCGGCGTGTACTGTTTCCAACGCAATCGCGGAAATCACAATACGAATATTCGGATTTTTCTCCTTTAAGACGGCAACAATCTCCGCCATATTGCCGCGGCTGCCGCCGATAAACGCACAGTCCGGCGCGGGCAGCTGCGCCAGCCCTTCCGGCGCCATCGCCTCCACTGCCGTGACATGATAGCTGCCGGTATAGATCCGATTGCGCGCAATCAGCTCCAGCGCTTCCGGCTTGCACTCGACCGCATAGACATGCCCTCTATGTGCCCGCCGTGCAAGATCCATCGACACCGAACCAGTCCCCGCGCCAATGTCATATACGATATCCTCCGGCCAGACGGACAGCAGGTCACATGCCAGCCAGCGCACCTCCTGCTTGGTCATCGGCACATCGCCGCGCACAAAATCTGTATCGCGCAGCGGGCGGCTGCAATCTGCCGGGCTGTCGTTCTCTACCAGCATGATGCACAGGTCGCAAAATGCCATCTGCGCCAGCTGTGCCGCTGTACCCCAAACGATGCGTTCGTCCGCTGCGCCGAGGTTCTCTCCGACGCAAACCTGTACCTGTTCCAATCCGGCGTCACACAGCAGGCGGCACAACGCGTTCGCCTTCCATTTTCCGCCGGTCAATGTGATGACCTTGCGGTTGTAGCTCACGGGGCCGAGCAGCTTCTCGTCGCGTCCGTGTGTGCTGAGCAGAACAGCATCGTCATAGGCGATCCCCGCTTTCGCACAAAACACCTGTAAGCTGCTCATACCCGGCAGGATATGTACCGTGCCATATGGTTGTAACTTGCGGTACAGCGACTTTGCCGCGCTGAAAAAGCCGGTATCGCCGCTCAGCAGCAGCGCGGTTGTTCCCTGCTGCTCCTTTGCGCACTGTTCCAGCTCGGACAGCGGCATCGCTTGGATATCGCTGCGCAATCCCGCCAATCCTTCCGCAAGACGCGGCGTTGCGAGTACGGTTTCCGCCTGCATGATCGCTTCCCGCGCCTGTGCGGTCAGCATGGCCTCGGTCCCCATACCCGCGCCAATGAGAAAAAATTCCATAATCGCTCCTGTATTATTTCTCTGCGCTGAGCTTCTGCATTGCTAGCTTTGCAGCTGTCACCGTCCACGTCAGATCGTCGATGGTATGCGCTGCGCTGACAAACATGGCTTCAAACTGTGCCGGCGCAAGATAGACCCCCTGCTTGAGCATTTCGCGGAAATATGCCGCATAGCGTTCGGTATCGCTCGACTTTGCACCCGCAAAATCTGTAACCGGCTTGTCGGTAAAGAACACGCTGAGCAGTGATCCGATCTGGTTGACGGTGCAGCCGATTTGATACTGCGCCTCCAAGTCGCGCAGCTGCTGCGCCAGCCATGCCGCATTGTTTTCAATATTGGTATAAATTTCTTTGTTCTTGAGCAGGTTCAGCTGTGCAATGCCCGCCGCCATTGCGACCGGATTGCCGGACAGTGTACCCGCCTGATAGACCGGTCCGGTCGGTGCGACGTGCTCCATCAGCTTTTTGCTGCCTGCAAATGCGCCGACCGGCATACCGCCGCCGATGATCTTGCCAAATGTGACCAGATCGGCGCGCACACCGAAATATTCCTGTGCGCCGCCCTGCGCCAGACGAAAGCCGGTAATGACCTCGTCAAAAATCAGCAGTGCGCCGTGCTTGTCACAGAGTGCACGCAGCCCCGGCAAAAAGCCCTCTGCCGGTGGGACAACGCCCATATTCGCCGCAACCGGCTCAACGATCACAGCTGCGACCTGTCCCGCATTCGCTGCCAGCAGACGTTCGACGCTGTCGAGGTCGTTATACTGCGCCGTCAGCGTATCGCCTGCCACTGCTGCCGGAACGCCTGCGGAATCCGGCCTGCCGCCGGTCAGTGCGCCAGAGCCTGCCTTTACCAGCATGGAATCCGAATGCCCATGGTAACAGCCCTCGAACTTGATGATCTTATCGCGTCCGGTTGCGCCGCGCGCCACGCGCACCGCGCTCATAACCGCCTCGGTGCCGGAGTTCACCATGCGCACCATTTCAATGTTTGGCACCATCGAAATGACCAGCTGCGCCAGCTCGGTCTCTCGTCCGGTGGGCGCACCGAAGCTGAGGCCGTTTTTCATCGTTTCCTCTACAGCCTGCAGCACGATCGGATGACTGTGGCCCAAAATCATCGGCCCCCATGAGCCGACATAATCCACATAATCCACGCCGTCTACATCAAAAATATGCGAACCCTTTGCATGGTGGATAAAGCGCGGCGTCATATTGACCGCGCGATAGGCGCGCACCGGGCTGTTGACACCGCCCGGCATGACTTCACATGCCTGCGCAAACATCTTTTCCGAAGTATCCATCATCCGATATCTCCCTTCTTCATTGCCTGTGCCAGCTCCTTGGCATAATAGGTGATCAGGATATCCGCACCGGCACGGTAAATGCTCAGCGCAGATTCACACATAATGCGGTATTCGTCCACCAGATCCGCTGCGGCTGCCGCCTTAATCATGGCATACTCGCCGCTGACGGAATACGCTGCAAGTGGCAGGTCAAACCGTTCTTTCGCCTTCACAATGACATCCAGATAGCTGAGCGCAGGCTTTACCATGAGGATATCTGCGCCCTCCTGTACGTCCAGCTCGCATTCCAGCATGGCCTCACGGCTGTTGTGCGGGTCCATCTGGTACGACTTGCGGTCGCCAAAAGACGGCGCCGAACCTGCCGCATCACGGAACGGGCCGTAAAATGCCGACGCATATTTTGCAGAATATGCCATCACCGGCACATTGATAAAACCATTTTCATCCAAAATACTGCGGATCGCACCGACACGCCCGTCCATCATATCGGATGGCGCTACCATATCCGCGCCCGCCTGCGCGTGGGACAGTGCAATTTTTGCAAGGCATTCCAGCGTCTTATCATTGTCGACATAATGGTCGCACAGGATACCACAGTGTCCATGCGAGGTATACTCGCACATGCAGACATCCGTAATGACATAAAAGTCCGGATATTTCGCCTTAATCGCGCGGATCGCCTGCTGGACAATGCCGTCTTCCGCCCATGCGCCCGAACCGATCTCGTCCTTATGCGCCGGCAAGCCGAACAGGATCACCTTCTCCACACCGGCTTCGATGCATTCTTCAATTGCTTCGCAAATGCGGTCCGGCGACCAGTGGTACTGCCCGGGCAGAGATGGAATTTCTTTTTTGATATTTTCGCCCTCAATGGCAAACAGCGGATAGATCAGGCTGGAGGGCGACATGCGTGTCTCGCGCATCATCGCGCGGAGGGATGGTGTTGTGCGCAGTCTGCGCGGACGGTTAGTTAAATTCATGGGAATGTTCCTCCTGTAAGGTATCAAGCATCGCGTCAATGGTGGCATTGGCAGCGGTTATGGTTTTCATTCCGACAGCTTTTGCCGCCTTTTCCGTAGACGGGCCGATGCACAGCGCCGTAAATTTCGTAAAATCGGTACCTTCCGGCAGGCTTTCCACAAAGCCGTGCACGGTGGAAGCGCTGGTAAACGTGACATCATCGACTTCCCCACGCTCGAGCCGCTCCGCCAGCTCCTCGCTGCGTTCACTGCGGTAAATCGTACGGTAAATGGCAACATCATCAAAGGAAATACACGCCTCCGTCAGCATCTGCGGCAGCTCCGGCGCGCCGATCTCAGCACGCAGCAACAGCATGCGCTCCCCTTCCTGTACCAGACGAATCAGCCCTTCTGCCAGATGGACGGAATCATACACCTGCGGGATATAATCCGCACGCAGACCGCGCTCCTTGAGCGCCTTTGCCGTGCCCGCGCCGATGACAGCAATCTTCATATGTGCCAGACTGCGCGCATCCATCTCCGCAGCATCCAACAGACGCATCATGGTATCCACACCCGCCGGGCTGGTCAGCACCAGCCAGTGGTATTGGTCGATGGACGCCAGCGCTTCCACAACCGGCATATTCGGCCAGATAATTTCTGTTTCGATGCACGGATAAGAAATGACTTCCGCACCCAGCCGGTGCAGCTTCTCCGTCAGTGTTCCGGCGCGTGCGCGCGGTCTGGTCACGACAACCGTCACGCCATGCAGCGGCAGCCTGTCATACCAGTCAAATGCATCGGATAAGCTGCAAACAGCGCCGACAATCAGAATCGCAGGGCTGGAAATACCTGCCTGCTGTATTTTTTCCGTCAGCGTTGCGACAGTCGCAACCGCCTTGCGCTGGCGCGGTAGGGTACCGCGCTCGATCATTGCCGCGGGCATATCCGCAGGCATTCCCGCCTGCATCAGCCCTTGCAAAATCATTGGCGCGCTGGCGACGCTCATCAGGAACACCAGTGTGCCGCCGTGGCGCACCAGCGCGTCAAAGTCAATGTGCAGCTCGCCGCCCGCTTTTGCGTGTCCGGTGATGATGTGTACCGACGACGTAAAATCGCGGTGTGTGACCGGAATGCCTGCATAGGCGGGCACTGCCAGCGCGCTTGTCACGCCCGGCACGACGGTAAAATCAATGCCGTTTTGCGCAAGCAGCTCCAACTCCTCGCCGCCGCGCCCGAACAGAAAGCAGTCGCCGCCCTTCAGCCTGACGACTTGTTTGCCTTCCTTCGCCTTTTCCAGCAATATTTCATTGATGCGCTGCTGCGGGACAGGATGATGGTTGCTTTTCTTGCCGACATCGATCCACTCCGCCGTTTGCGGCATCAGCGCCAGAATTTCCGCGCCCACCAGCCGGTCATATACGATGACATCCGCATCCAGGATTGCCTGCCGTCCTTTGACAGTCAGCAGCCCCGGATCACCTGGCCCCGCGCCGACCAACGTTACATGTCCAACCTGTGCCATGTCAGCCTCCATTCTTTAACCGCAGTGCAAGCTGTACCGCACATTGCACGCTGTCCGCACGCGGGCAGACAATCGTCTCCGTACGCATACAGCTCCTGTCCTCTGAGACATACAAGCCTGTCAATGTCAGTGTGTCGCAATCCGTCAGCCGGGCAAACGCCGCCACCGGCGACGAGCAGCCGCCATCCAGCGTGCGGATAAATGCGCGCTCTGCCTGTGCGCATGTCCATGCATCTGCATCGTGGAATTTGGACAGACAAGTGGTATCAAAGCCCTCCCATGCCTGTACTGCAAGGATGCCCTGACAGGCGGAGGGGATGATCTCTTCCGGTGTGAAAACGCGGTGAATCCTGTGATCCAGCCCAAGGCGATGCAGTCCGGCCTGCGCCAGCACCAATGCGCCATATTCACCGCTGTCCAGCTTTTTCAGCCGGGTTTGAATATTGCCGCGCACTGAGCGCACAGTGATTCCTGGATACAATGCTTTGAGCTGTATCGCCCGCCGCGCGGATGCACAGCCGACCGGTTTGGTTTGATCCCAGTTTTCGCAGCCCTCTGGCAGTACCAATACGTCATACGGCGTTTCACGCCCGGATACCGCGACAACCGGCAGAGCAGGATTCAGCTGTGTCGGTAAGTCCTTCATGGAATGTACCGTCAAATCCACCTCGCCCGCCAGCAGTGCACGGTCCAATTCTTTCACAAATAATCCCTTGCCGCCCACCTGATCCAGCGTACGGTCAAGGATTTTATCGCCGGTGGTCTTCATCGTCACCAGCTCGGTTTTGATCGAAGGGTCAGCCGCATGGATGGCCTGCATGACCATTTCGCTTTGAATCACAGCCAGCTTGGATTCCCGGCTGCCGACCCGGATGATTTTGCTCATCGGCTTTCCTCCCTCAAAATTCCTTCAATTGCACGGGCTACCCGCGCAGTTTTTTTGTGGTCGCTGCCATCTGAGACCACGCCAACAGACAAATCTGCCCCCGTGCGCACAGCGGGAAAGAAAAAGGTACATTCGTCCCGATTGTCCGCTGTGCTGATAAAAATATTGCGTTTCCGGCAGAAGGTATAAATTGTATGGTTTACCTGCCGGTCATCTGTCGCCGCCGTCACAAGAAATGCGCCGTCCAAGTCATCCGGACGGAATTTCCGTTTGACATGCCGCGCCCCTTCCGGCGCTTCGCCATCCGGCGAAACAAGCACGACCTCCGCCCCATAGCGCAGCAGTACCTCCGCGCGATGCGCGCCAATGTTGCCGCCGCCGATGACAACACATTTTTTGCCGGTCAGATCGACAAACAGCGGAAACCGCAGCGCTTTGCGCGGGATCAGTAGATCACGCACCGCTTCGGGCGTCATGCCCTCTTCCTGTGGGCGGTCGATCAGAACCACCCGGCAGCCGCATTTTTCCGCCGCCGCCAGCTTTTCCGGCAATCCGCCAGCCGCACCGGTATCCTTGGTCACGAGCCATTTTGCACCACAGGTATGCAGCAAAGCGATATTCAGCTCTTCAGAAAACGGCCCCTGCATCATGATGATATGCGCCGCCGGAAAGCCGAGTTTTTTGCATATTTCCATCGAAGCCGCCGCAGGCAACACGCGCGGCCATAGCCGTTCCTGATAATCCGGCAGGTTGGTAAATGCGTGCAGCTCCTTGCTGCCAACGGTCAGCAGCACCGCGCCCTCTGTCCCGGCAAGAAATTCCGCCGCTTCCGCTGCGCTGGAAACACGCACGGCGCCTTCCGCCTGCGTTTTCGGTCGCAGGAGCCGGATATACTGGCAATTTGTCGCAGCACACGCCTGCCGGATATTGTCGCTGACCTCTACGGCATACGGATGCGTTGCATCCACAACCAGCTCGGTATCACATAAAAAATCCGCCATCTGCTGCGCCGTCATGCGTCCGGTGTGCACCGTGATGCCCGGCATTTCCGGCAGGACTGCCCTGCCGTATTCGGTCGCCACACACACCGTCGCTTCCAGCCCCGCCTGTGACAGCTGTTCACACAGCGTACGCCCTTCGCTCGTACCGGCAAAAATTACTCGCTTCATTTGTTCTCATAACCCCGCGGCGTGACCAGTTTCCCGTTTATCACACGGGTCTGGCTATTGCCGATAAATACCGTTGTGAACATATCTACCTTTGTATCGCGCAGCTGTTCCAGCGTATACACTGTACCTTCCTCGCCGTCGCGCCCGATATTGCGCACGGTGCCGCAGGGTGTATCCGGCGATTTGCTCTTCAGCATAATATCGCACGCCTTTTGCAGATAATCCGCGCGCTTCTTGCTGGATGGATTATATAGGCAGATACAGAAATCCGCCTGTGCTGCCAGATCCAGCCGTTTTGCAATCGTTTCCCACGGTGTTAGCAGGTCGCTCAGGCTGATAACCGCAAAATCATGCATCAGCGGCGCACCCAGTACCGCCGCGCCGCCACAGGCCGCTGTGATGCCAGGAATCACTTCAATTTCAATTTCTGGGTAATCCGCACACACCTCATGCATCAATCCTGCCATGCCGTAAACGCCTGCATCGCCGGAGCAGATCATGGCAACCGTTTTGCCGGTCAGCGCGGCATCCCGCGCGCGGGTACAGCGGTCGATCTCCTGCTTCATCGGAGTCTGCAATATTTCTTTCTCGCCGATAAACGGGCGCACCAAATCAATATACACGGTATAGCCTGCGATCATATCACTGTCCTGTATCGCAGCGCGTGCACGCGGCGTTATCTGATCCGCGCCGCCCGGCCCGATGCCGATCACATACAGTTTCATTCCATCGTCCTCCTGTCCCGCAGCTGCGGCGCTTTGCGCAAAATCGCTTCCCGACATGCCGCAAGCGCACCGTCGGACAACTCACCCTGCAGGCCGCTGAGCAGCAGCCGCGCGGTTTTTTCCGCTGCCAGCCGTGCCGCGTTTTCCATCTTTTCAATGGTCTGCGCATCCTCGCCGTCGGACAGCACAGCAAAATCATACCCTTCCGCAATGCGTTCCGCTGCCAACCAGCATAATTCATCCATCAGCGGCAGGGCATCGCGATACGCAATCCAGCGTGCAAGCTCCGCCATCTCCTCTTCTATGATGTCCTCCACCTGTCTGCGGTCATCTGCATCGACGTGCGCATCGTGCCCGCCCATGCTGTCCATATCCAAAAACACCTGAACCGCATCCATATCCCGGATTTTCGGGTCAATATCCCGCGGCATGGACAGATCGCAGATCACCGCCGGTATCCGTTCCAGCTGCTCCATATCCGCATATGTCACCGTATAATGCGGGCTGGTCGTCGCACTGAGCAGGATATCGCATTTTCCCAAAATATCCATACGCGCATCATACGGGATGGTCTTACATCCGGACGGAACAACTGTCTGCCCGTGACGGTACGTACGCAGCGTTACGGTCACATCGCAGCCACGCGCCACGAGTAACTGCGAAGCAAGCCGCCCCATTTCCCCATTGCCAATGACAAGGGCACGTTTTCCATTCAGATCGCCCGCATCCTCTATCATGGCAACAGCCTGTCCCGCCGCTGAAAGCGGCGCGGCGGATAACCGCACCTGTGTGCGACTGCGCTTGCCTGCTGTTGCAGCAAGACGAAACAGCTGACTCAATACCGCATCCGTACACTGCACTTCGTGGGCAATGGCATACGCACGCTTGACCTGCGAAACGATCTGATCCTCCCCTAAAATCTGGGAACACAGGCCGCACGCCACGCGCATCAGATGCCGCGCTGCATTGTCTCCCGTGCGCACGCAAAACAGTGCCTCCGCGCCCTCTGTCTTTGCCACCTGACATAGAATTTCCGCGGGCTGGAGCCGCTCCGCCCCGCTGAGATATAACTCTGTACGATTACACGTGGACAGCAGCACGCAGCCCTCCACGCCGTCCATCTGCCTGATGCGGCTGCACAGGCGGCCGACCTGTCCGCTTGTAAACGAAAACGCCTCGCGCTTATCCATATTCGCATTCTTCCAGTCTATGCCTGCCATGCAAATACTCAAAACGCAGCCCTCCAATCCTCACAATATATTGAAACCGTCATGCCGTCATGCGCCGTCTTAGGAAGCAGGCAGCGCCCTTCCCCCGAAGCGCGCGCCGCAGCACGCTGGCAAACGTTATCTGTCCCAGTCGTGCGGCGCACAAAATCCGACACCGTAAAATCGCCCGATACCTGCTCCAGCTCCTGCGCCGTAAAAAACTGTGCCGGGACATGCCATGCCTGCGCCAGCTGCAATACCGCCGGTTCATCCGCCTTCAGGTCGATAGACGCCACCGACGCCACAGCGCGCAGGTCAAGCTGCATGTCGCGCAGCAGCCGTTCAATCCAGTTTTCCAGCTTTTCCGGCGGCGTATTCCGCCGACATCCCACGCCGACATGCACAATGCGCGGGACAAGCTGCAACGTATGTACAAACGGGGTATGCTCCCGTTCAAAAATCGAAATCTGAATGCCGTTTTCCGGCACCTCTTCTGTTGTGATACCGTCCGGCAGCGCGCCGGAAATCGGAAAGTCACATTGTAATCCAACTGTTTCCCCGCGCAGCAGTGCGCCGGAAATATGCTTGATACAGCCGGTATTCCCCACGACACAGCCATGCTGTACCGCCCAGTCGTCCACAGCAAAGACACCACGCCCATCCGTGGCTGTTGTGATAACCGGAATCGCCCCCAGCGCCTGCCCCAGTGTTTCCGTCAAGCGGTTCGCACCGCCGATATGCCCCGACAGCAGTGAGATCACAAATTTTCCATTTTCATCTATTACGACTACGGCAGGGTCCACATCCTTGCCGCGCACATACGGCGCGACAGCACGCACCGCAATGCCTGCCGCACCGACAAATATAATCGCGTCATCCTGCGCCATTGCCCGCTGCGCAAATGCGCGGATACTTTCAAACGGCGTAAAGCCTTCCGCTCTGGCATATTGCGTGACCTGCGCATCCGGCAGGCTTCGCGCAATGCGTCTGCTCAGCTGCCGTCCACGGTCTGTAAATGAGATAATACTGATGTTCACGTTTCTGCCTCGCGGCAGCCATGGGAAAATGCCGGATCATACAGCTTGGAACGTTCATATTGGTCACCGAGAAAGCCGCCAACCGTGATGAGCGCCGTCTTGCTGATGCCGTTTTCCTTCGCTGCCTGCTCCAAACCGGATACCGTCGTGCGGATCACCTTTTCATCCGGCCATGTCGCTTTATAGACAATGGCTGCCGGTGTTTCCGGCGCATAGCCGCCCGCGATCAGCTCGGCAGACAGTTTTCCCAACATGCTGGAGGACAAGAACAGCACCATTGTGCTGCCATGCGCCGCCAGCGAACGGATGGATTCGCGCTCCGGCACCGGTGTGCGCCCCGCCATACGGCTGAGAATAACCGTCTGACTGACGTCCGGCAGCGTATATTCCGCACGCAATGCCGCCGCCGCGCCGCAGAACGAGGATACTCCCGGACACACCTCATACGCCACGCCCTGCGCATCCAAAATATCCATCTGCTCCCGGATCGCGCCGTAGATCGACGGATCGCCTGTGTGCAGACGGACGACAGTCTTGCCTTCCCTGTCTGCCGGAAGCATGACGTCCATAACCTGTTCCAGTGTCATGGACGCACTGTCATAAATTGCACAGCCTTTTTTCGTGCGCTCCAAATGTGCCGGATTGACCAGCGAACCGGCATAAACCACCACATCTGCCCGCTCCAGCAGCGCCGCACCGCGCACAGTGATCAAATCGACTGCTCCGGGACCTGCCCCGACAAAATATATCATATCCGTTCCTCCTCATGCCGGTATGATGCGATGCAGGAAGCGGCATTCTCTGTCTGCATCATGATGCCATACCGGTTGGTAAAGATCACATAATCCACGGTAAATGCCCTGCCGGATTTCCCGGCAGTGCGATGAACCATATGCTGCAAAATCTTATGCGAAATGGATGCCAAAACCGGCTTATCCAACTTTTCCTGCTGCAAAATCTCCAGGCAGGCATCCACCGTGACCGCTGCCATCAATGTACGTACCGTTTCCGCCGATGCGCCGCACATCGCTGCATGTGCGGCAAAGATCTCCTGCCGCGCGTCCGCATACGCGGAATGCGTCTGAAATACACCTGCCGCCAGTTTAATGAGCTTTCCCGCATGTCCAACCAGCAGCACGCCTGAAAACCCGGAGTATACCGCATAATCCAGCGCTTCTCCGATAAAATTGGAGCACTTCACCCCGCGTGATACATCCAGCCCCAGCGTATCACGCGCAAAATCCTCGCCGTAATTGCCGGGACACAGCAGCAGCGTCCGCTCGCCTGCTGCATACCGCGTATCGATATCCAGATGGATCGTATCGATCAACGCCTGTTCACTCATCGGCTCAACAATGCCGCTGGTGCCGAGCACCGACAGCCCGCCAACAATCCCCAGTTCCGGGTTAAAGGTCCGTGCGCCGAGCGCTTCGCCCTCCGGGATGGATATTTCCACAAAGAAACCGCCGGTATAGCCATATTGCTGCGAAGCCTCCTGCACAGCCTGCGCAATCTGCCTGCGCGGGGCGGGGTTGATCGCCGCCGTACCGACCGGCTGCGCCAGACCGGGGCGCGTGACGCGCCCGACGCCCTCCCCGCCGTCAATGACAATGCCTTCCGGTATGCATGAAACCGCTGCGTATACCAGTATGCCATGCGTGATATCCGGATCATCGCCTGCATCTTTGCGCACGGCACAGCGCACACAGTCCGCCGTGCGTGTCATATCCTCTATGTCCAATAGCAGGGAAATCCCCTTCGGTGTCATCAGCTGCACCTGCCGCACCGGCTGCCCGCTGAGAAGGGCGCAGGCTGCTGCCTTCGCTGCCGCTGCCGCACAGCTGCCTGTCGTATAGCCGAGCGCCAGCTTCTTCTGGTTTTTTACGACATACTGCTCCATCTGTTACGCCCTTGTGCGTTCATATGTCAGCTCAGTCAGCGCAGCAAAATCCGCAAAGCTGAGCTTTTCGCCGCGGATACGCGCGTCAAAGCCACAGTCTGTAATCAGCTGCGTGATGCCCGCTTTGCCCAGCGTGCCGCCAAGCACCGGATTCAGTGCATTGGCAAGCGTCTTGCGCCGCTGTCCAAAGGCTGCCTTGACCAGTGAGAAAAACAGCTTTTCGTCGCGTACCGGCACAGGCGGCTGGCTGCGCGGGATCAGCCGGAGGACTGCGGAATCCACCTTGGGCTGTGGGATAAAGCAGTCGCGCGGAACATCAAATAAAATCTCCGCTTTTGCGTAATATTCAATATATACAGAAAATGCACTGTACTCTGAGGTACCTGCCGGCGCGCAGATGCGCTCTGCGACCTCCTTCTGCACCATGACCGTAATAGCCTGAAATGCGCCGGATGCGAGCAGTGCAGAGATCGCCGGCGTCGTGATATAATACGGCAGGTTTGCGCAGGCATACACCGGCGCGTCGCCAAATTGTTCGCGGCAGATGCCGGCAAGATCACATTTGAGCACATCGCCCTGCACAATGCTGACATTGCTGCAATGCGCCAGCGTTTCCTCGAGCACCGGGAACAGCGCGCGATCCAGTTCAATGGCACACACCTTGTCTGCACGCTGGGACAGCTGTTCTGTCAGGCAGCCCATGCCCGGGCCGACCTCCAGCGCGCAGCTCTTCTCATCTACACCGCAGCTTTCTGCAATGCGGGCCGGTACCCATGCCGCTGTCAGAAAATTCTGACCCAACGACTTGGAAAAACGAAACCCGTGCCTGCCCAGCACAGCGCGGATATCATCAATATTACAAAGCTCCATTTCTATTCTCCATCATAAAACCACAGTTCGGTTTGTAATCCCCTGTATTATACACCGTATATCGGTCAGAATCAATGATATTGCCCTGCTTTGCGCGCATCACAGCACGAAATCGAAAGTATTTCATCAGAATACAAAAGTCCCGGCAAAGAAGGCAGTTCCTTCTTTGCCGGGACCGTAACGTACCCAATCAGTTCAAAATATATACCTTTGCCGTACGGCGGCCAAAGCTATTGCACTGTGCCTCCGAATTATAGTACAGGTCAATGCGGTTGCCCTTGATGGCGCCGCCGGTATCCTCTGCCACTGCGTAGCCATAGACCCATGATGTACCGTCTGCGGATGTGATATACAGCCGCGAGCCGAGCGGGATCACGCGGGGATCAACGGCGATTGCGCCGACACGTGCACTTGTGCCGCTTGCTGTTTTTCCGCCGCCGCTATAAGCAGTTGCTTCCACCGTCAGCACCTTGGAATAGGTCACGCTGGAGCCGCCGGAAGTCTGGACAGTCGGCTGTTTGCTGCCGTTTTCAATGATCTTCGTCACCGGCTGGGTAACAACCTGCGAACCGACCTGTGTACAGGAAACCTGCTCGCCGTCATAATAGGTGTATTCCATCGTGATCTCTTCCACGCCGTTTACACCCTCCTGCGCCACGCGGCTGTCGCCGACGTACAGTTCGCTGGTCGTGCGTGTCTCTGTCGTAAATGGAATTGCCTGCGTCTGCGTTTTCTGCTCCTTTGTCACGCGGGTCACCTTGATCTGCCCCGGCTCCGTGACGGTTGTATCCAGCGACGGTTCTACAATGTCCTCTTCGCCCAGCTTGACTCCTGCCTGACGAAGAATATTTTCTACCGTATTATCGCCGGTATGACAGACTGTCGTGCTGCCGTCTGCCACGATCGAAACATCATATTTTTCTTTAATGGTTACTGTAAATTCATCGTCACTGGTTTCCACAACAGACAGAATCGTATACTCCTCTGCGCCAAAGCTGGATTTCGCCAGTGCCGCCTGTGCATCCTCCTGAAACAGGCTGACGCGCTCCGTGGTCACGCCATCGGAAATCTCATAGATATCAACGCCGACTGCCAGTACCGGAACAGTCATGCAGGTTGCCACAGCAAGGGCTGCCAGCGGAACAGCACGGCGCTTGAGATGCTTCTTTGCAAATGTACGATGAGATGCTTTGATTGATTTATGAAGATTCATAAAGCTCCTTTCGTTCTATGGCGCAGCGGGTAATCCCCCTCGCCAAACGATATCTGTGTACTGCATCAAGATTACAATTTGGTTACAGCTCTTAATTTATGTGCATTGTAGCGCAGAAATCCATCTAAGTCAAGGAATCCCCGAACTTTTCGGCCATTGTTAACAATTCGTTAACATTTGTCTGTGAATGTATACAAAATCTCCTGTATATTTTCTGTAACATATGGAAATACTGTAAATTGATACATATGTAAGAACAAACCTCTTTATTCCGGCTCATTTTGACATAGCTGTATCTTTATTACAGTTTCTTCATTGGAAATCTGCCCAAACCGGTGTACAATGGAAACAGCAGCTTTTGAAAGGAGTTACCTGTATGCTTCCAACCCCGTACCTTCCACAGCTTCCCGATGTTGTGTACCATTATTGTAGTGTGGAAACCTTCTTCCAGATCATTACCAACCATACGTTGCGTCTGTCTGATATCGAGAAAAGCAACGACTTTATGGAAAAGAAATGGGCGATCCGGCAGTGTCTCGAACATATCAAAAATAATCTGAACAATCCTGCTTATCCCTGCGCCAGACAGCCAGGGCTTGCCGCACAGCTGCTTGCAGAGCTGGAACAGCAGATCCAACAGTATAATACCATGATCTTAGCTGCATGTTTTTCGTCTGAACGCGATCTGCTCAGCCAGTGGCGTGGCTATGGCGAAAATGGCTATGGCGTCTGCATCGGCGTATCCTCCGGCACAGAATTTACCGCTGCCTTCCGCCGTGCGGAACGGTATCTTGGCTTAAAGGGCGGTGTACAGGCACTTCCCTCCGGCCTGCTGTTTCACAGCATTCAATATACCACTCAGGAAATCGAAACCATCTGCATGAAGCTGTTCTGTATCTATATGCGATGGCTGCCGCTGCGCACCTCCGTGGAAAAAGCAGCTGCCGAGCTGGCACGCATCATGTATCCCGCACTCCCGTTCTTTAAATCCCATGCCTTTTCTGAGGAAGCAGAATGGCGATGCGTATATTATCCGGAACTTCCCGCACCACCATATAAAAATGAAACGTTTGATGAACAGCATTTTCAGCGGCTGCTTTCTGCGCAGACGGTGCAGCAGGAATTGGACCATTTTCAAATGCTGCCGCTGAATTATCGCCTGCGTCAAAATAATCTCGTCCCATATCGTGATATCCGCTTTGATACCCTCGAAAAACCGTTTATCCGCAGCGTGACCATCGGGCCAAAATGCCCGCTCGACCGCGAGACCGTCAAGCTGTTTTTAGAGCGTTACAATGTTCCGCTGGATTTGAAAAATATCTATCTGTCGGATGTATCCTATCGGTAAACAAAATCTCTCGCTTTAATCAAAACAATAGCGCCGCTTTTGATCCCGTGGATTTTCAAGCAGCGCCATAATCACTTTCACACAAGCACATACACCAGCTCCGTGTAACCTATATTGCAAGTCTGATGATTCCCAAAAGGAGCAGGTGCACAGGATAGAACAGATAGAAAAACCATTTTGAGAAGTTTTTTCCTGATTCTATCCTTTTTCCATTATATAAGTATACGATGCAAATGCCTGCCAATCCAACTCCAGCTGCGGCGAGGACAGCATATAACACATTCACAGCAAAGGGAAACCTCCCCATACCGCCCAGCAAATTCATAATCGCAAACAGAGCTGTTGATACAACAAATGCACCTTTGGTTTTTTCAGCGGATCCCTTCGCCCGGATAAATAACAGGGTCATAATCGGCGCCATTATCGCCCAATCGCACGTTACACCGAATAAAATGAGCACGAAAATTAAGCATGCTTTCCCTAGCTTATATTGGTATGTTTTGTTACCCAGACGATCCCCAGCGCAAACGCAACGTTTAAAATCAAAACGACGATACTACCCTCGATCTTGCAGGCCCCACCGGACAATAACACATTTCCATCAAACGCCATATTGAGCAAATGCGGATAATCGTCTGCCAGGGAAACACCGCCCAAAAGAATGGATCCAATACCGTTCCACAGAAAATGGACACATATCGGTGCACACAATGTACCGGTGTACTCCAACAGTGCAGTCATAAACAGACTCATCGTCAGGACGTTGAGCACAGGGATCACGCCTGCTTCAAAGGCGCCGCCGTGTGCAAGTGTAAACAACGCAGTCGACACGATTGCAGCCGCGACAGTGTTAAAATTTTTCTTGATCATCTGGTACAGATAGCCCCGCACCAACAGCTCTTGCATGACTGTAT
>JAUNWG010000121.1 GCA_030540435.1 Eubacteriales bacterium | reverse complement strand
GAGACACTGCGGGGATGAATGCGGCGATTGAAGCAATGCGGGCGTCGAATATGAAGCCGAAGAATATCGCTAAGCTATTAAGATACGCACAGAATAATAACAAACTTCAGAATGGTCAAGGCGGGGCGATGGATGCGAATTCGAAAGCAGCATGGTATCGCGACATCTCGAAGCGTTACGGGAATGACTTCCTCGCGACAGATTTCGAATTGCAAAACTTTGCACAAATGGGCGGTGAAGCGAATGGTGGCGTGCTTGGTGACTACGGTGCGCTCGCGGCGGCAGTGGATATGAATGGTAATCGGATTATTGGGATGGATGATATTAAACCTCAGGATGTTGGGAAAGTGTCGGGCGATAGCTTAGCGGGGCTTATCAGTTCTGGGTTGGTCAATCAAGCGATGGCGCAGCGGGCGATTGCGGAAAACTCAAACTTGTCGGTTGATAAGAAAATGTTGCTTGGGGCGGTAGCAAGCGGAGCAATGTTGACCAGTAGTCAAGCGGATGCGAAAGCGGCAATGGAAGCGTTAATGAACGATGTAAACTTTGCGAATGGCGGGACGGTACAGATTGGCGGAATGACGGTGACGAAAGCAATGCGTGATAAATGGGCTTCGGCGACACCGAAAGATATCAATGTTGCGGCGGTTGGTGGGGTGGCACAGCCAGACGAAGTGCTTGAAGTCCATAATCGTGGCAGCAGTGGAAATGGGAGTGGAAATCCGCCAACACCAACACCGCCTCCAACGCCAACGCCGTAAGGGGAAGAAAAACGCACCTCTCAGTGCGTTTTTTTGATGCTTGTTTAATTTTGCTATTTAATTTATGATAAGAACGCGCTTATTTTTATAAGACTTTTCAAATTCATGGTATAATTTCAATATGGATAACGACCAATCTAAAAACAGCATTCGTCCGGACTTCTTAAAGAAGTCAGAGAATGGTCGTGTGTCTAAAAGTGAAAAAGCATTAAGTGCAGCTTCAAGTTTGGCGTCAATGGAACAAGGGGCATTAGCCGATGTTGAACATACAGACGGTTCTCTGAACAGCGCAAGAACAAACGAGGCGTCGGCAAGAGGGTTCTATTCCGGTGCTCAGGGCAAAAACGCGAAAAACAAAAAAGCTAAAGGCAAAGGAGGCTTTTTAAAGCAGCGTGGGCCACTTGTCACAATTTTTATGGTGCTTTTGGGAATTGGCGGACTAGCCAGCGGAGCGCAGCTATTTCAACCTTTCAGTTTGTTGGAACAGTTCCGGGAAACCTTCAATTCGATGCAGACCGCCACAAATGCGCGATCAAACAGGTTCCTCCGGATGCAGATGGACTCAGGAAGAGTGAAAGATCCAATCAAGGCACGAATCTTCAGAACGGACACATTCAAAATAACCAGTTCACAGGCGAAAAAATTATCTGTTCAGGGTATCTATTATGATGACAATTTCGAGGGAACCGGCATAAGAGTTCTCAAATTTGACGACGGCACCGGCGAGCTTAGAATCGTAGCGGCAGACGACGCTTCGGCAGCGCAATTAAAAAGTCGAGTGGATATTGAAAACTTAGATGTGGACGCTGACCTTGGTATGAAATATAATGCAGAGCCGATATCTTTCGCAAATCTATATGCAAATAATACGGATTTTTTCCATGGATATAATAAAGGCTCAATGACGTGGAGAGGAGCTATTGCAAATTGGTTCGGAACACTTACGGCGAATTTTCTAAGCAGTAATAAGCTGACAAGGAATTTATTCAAGAATTTTCAACAGGAGGTTGCCGCATCTCAAAGCGGCAATACTAGGACGGTTGCGCTTGATTTGATCGCTGAAGGAGCAGACAAAGTTTCGGAAGGCGGAAACATGGTACAAAAATACGGTGAAGACACTGAGGTAGACGAAAACGGCAATCCAACCGGCCCCACAGATTATTATCTGACTGAAAACGAACAAAGTGGATCGTCCACATTTGATAGAACAAAAATTACTAGTCAATCACAAGTAGCCGCAAAACTGCAAGAGATAGGAGATAAATACGGTGGCACGGCTAGCAACGTGGCAAATTACGCATGCCTTGGCTTGAATTTCCTTGGCGGCGTTAGCCTGTTGGTTTCAGCAAGTGAAGCACTTCAGGTTATTAATTTGGTGACAGCATACTTTGAAGCAATTGATAAAGTTCGAGCAGGAGATGGCGATGATTCTCCTATTCACGACCTTACAATTGCATTGAATGAGAAAAAAACGAGCGAATATAACACCATGTCCGGTACGAAACAGACCTTAACAGGTTCAGCAATGGAATCCAGCGGTATTGTGGCACTGTATGGCGGCAATGCCGTGAATCCAAATAACCCAAGCGTAAAAAGTTTCAATTTTACAAGCAGCATTAAAACTGTGCTCGGCGGTATCGGCGTTAGTATGACGGCGTTTGAAACTTGCTCCTTTGCTAAAATTGCTGCGGCAGCAGTAAATACGACATTAGATGGAATTAAAATTGCCGGTTGTATTGCAGGGCTTGTGGGCGCAGCATTTACTTTTGGGATGTCAGCTGCGGCTTGTTCTGGCCTTGCATTGGATGCTGTTGTTGGTATTGGTCTCGGCATAGCGGCCAGTACTTTGATTGCAGGAATCATCTCGATGATTACGCCGGTTGTTGCTGACATATTAACGCGTGATTTAATTACAGATATAGGTGGAGTGGACTTAGGCAATGCGCTGACTTCGGGGGCTAATATGTACCTTGGCAATACGCATCGTTCAAACGGCGGTTCTTTAGCTTCTGAGAGCAAATATATAGAGTTTGCGTATGCCCAACAACAGGTGATTGCAGAAAACGCAAAATATGAGCGAATGGATAAGAGTCCATTTGATGCCTCATCGCAGCATACCTTTCTAGGGACTCTGGCGACGCAGTTGATGGCATTCGCTTCCGCCAATTCATTAATGTCGTTTATCACCTCAAGTAGTTCAGTAATTTTCTCAGCGGCAACTTCATTGATGCCGACAAGCAGCGCATACAACATAGCGGAGGATTTAGTCCCGCTGGACGAATATGCTGAAATATGCCCTTATCTAGCTTCAATTGGAGCAGTTGGCGATATGTACTGTAACCCCTATGCCATCACCGATATGTCAACAATGGATTACGATCCTGCGGATGTGGCAGATACTTTAGATGATAACTTTTTGGATGAAACCACGGAAGATGGAAATGTGATAATTGACGGAAGTTCCGATCTCGCTAAATATATTCTCTTCTGCGATAACCGGACATCGGCTTTTGGGATTGCTGACCAAAATATCGTCAATCAAATTAGTAGCTGGGGGCAAGTTAACAGTGGTAGTTCAGATTTTGACAACATCACAAATTCAGCGATTGGCGCAGTCCCAATTGTCGGGGACGTGATTGATATTGTCGATAACGCACAAGCGTTAAATAATGCTGGGTATATCGGCGGGGAATCCTGTGTTGCAGGAAACACAGTAAATAATATTGATGCGCCGGACTGGGACACAGCGAAATATTATCAGCGATTTATTGAGGATCAGTCTCTCGCCGAGTCGTTGGGATTAATCGAGGAATCCGCTGTAACCGCTTACCTTGATGATTATTATGAGGCGAATCCTCTTGACCAGTCCTATGAAGGCATTTTAGCCCGTTACTCTGGGCTTGAAAAAGAAGATGTGATTGCGCTCCTTGATATTATAGAATACGAAAGTTATATTGCAAATTATGATCCGTCTACCCGCTATGCGTTTGTAGAGACAGAGGGGGTCAGTGAGCCGATTCTCTTTGAAGAAAGTGATTTTGAACTAACCATCGGAATGCCAGTTTATGCAATTGTCTATGCTGATCTTCGCAATCGGAATTATGCAGCGTAAATAAAATAACAAGAAAATCACTTGAAAATGAAAATAGTGTGATATAATTAAATTGTCAGGATGTGTAATTTAAGGCTCCGGTGTATCGTACCATCAACCAAGATATTATGACCATCGGTCTGAGCCTTGAGATTACACATCATGGCATTTATGCAGCTTCAAATAATGCTTGTCTATTTAGCTCGCTCTTGCATTGACGGATTTATAGCAAGAGCGAGCTAAGTATATAAGCATGTGGAATTTGAGTTTAGGTGTTTTACAGTATGATTTGTGACATGATTTCTGCATCAGAAAAATAAAAAAGTCGAAGCAGTTGAGAAGACCCCCGCTATGCGAGGGTCTTCTCAACAAAGCCACATTCCCTAAAACATATAATACCATCAAGCTAAAGCAGGTATATTTAGAAATGATTTACTTTCAAATACCTGTAGATGCGGTAACAGATGTAATGCACCAAAAAGGCCGTAACCGCAGTCCCTGTAATGGCAACTAAGAAAACATTTATAATTTGGGCCCCACCATCACTATTAGAGAAAAAGCCAGTATTCGGAATGGAAGGAACGGATGAATCATTGTCTTCTATATTTCCATCCGGAGCAAAACTTGACAGGATTGACATATGTGAAACTCGTTCCTTCTCAGGAATGAGATTATATGATGTGAAGTCCAAGTAGTGCAATGCATTAAAATCGGCGTCATTAATATTCCGCATATAATAGTTTAAAGATTCAGCGTACCCTTCTTGGAGTGCTTTTATCGCCGATGCTTCATCAAGCCATGTAGGATCAACCGAATACCACTTTCCATTTAGCCATAATATATCCCACACATGACCAGAGAAATCCATGTTGCCTGGTTCGGTATAACCACCAACTTCCAACGCAAATATACCAAGTTTATTCAATAACCGTGCTTCAAGACTAGCATAGTGCGCGCATACACCCTTTTGATGCTCCATGATAGACTCATATTCTGGGAGGCTAGTATACTCGCCATTGTAATC
>JAUNWG010000035.1 GCA_030540435.1 Eubacteriales bacterium | reverse complement strand
AATCCGCAGACCTTTTTATAGCCTGCGGATTTGTGTCGGAGAAACTATATTTAAACAATCAGATGGTTTTAACGGTAATCATAGCGCTTATAATCAACAGGAGCTACTGCAGCAGCATGCTTCATGTGCGCCGGAATCATGCCGATAATCGGCAGTACAACAACCAATGCAGTTATTACGAGTGTCATAATCAATACCTCTTTCTATTTCCTATATTATTTATCTATTGTCTGTCAGCCGTCTGGCTTTATCTCATGTCGTATACTTCTTCCTCTGCCGGAAGCTCGTTCATCATGTGTACCGGAATTACGCCGAGAATCGGCAGTACAACAATCAGTGCAGTCATTGCGAGTGTCATAGTATTTTCCTCCCTTTTATTTATCAAAATGTCAGATAGTCGAATTCTTCCTCATGTATCGGAAATCGGGTGGCCATATGTGCCGGAATCATGCCGACACACGGGAGAATCATAAATAAAAGTGTCATAACAGCAGTCATCATAACCCCTCATTTCTTGTCGTTCGCTGTTTGAATTTTTTTGCATTCCTTTTGTGGAATTCTTCTTTGTTTTTATGTTTATATTATACTCACAACCGCACTTTTTGTCTTTCGATATGTTGCGAAAGAATCCGCTTTTTTCAGCGGTTTTTTGAGAAAATTTTTTCAAAATTTCATTTTTTTGCGGTTGGTTTTTTTGCCTTCATTTCGCCCAAATCCAGCGTTGTTTTCTCCATTTTTATTATGCAAAATGCTTGCATGCGAAAACCGGCACTGCATACGCAGTGCCGGCCCAACAATATAAAATGAATTAGGATAAAAATTAAGCGTTGCTTCTTATGCCAGAGTCAGCAGCTCATTCTTCAGGAAGGATTCCTTGCAACGGAATGCAATGTTGGTAGACTTGGTACCATCATATACGTTCGGATTTGCCTGCTCGCCCTTTTCAACCTGTGCGCAGAAGTATTCCATCTCCTTGATGTATGCATCATGCCAACGGGTAACGAAATCCTGATAGCACTCACGGCAAACGCCATGCTCGCTCATTACCTCAAGCAGGGAATCTGTCGGAACTGCGGAGATACGCAGGGTGCCGCGGGTACCAACGATCTCAGTCTCAACAGCGGAGCCATGTGCTGCTGCACGGCCTGCATAGAAGAATGCCATTGCCTCGTTCTCGCACTGAATCAGGCAGGATACGTTGTCGCCGTCGTCCCAATCCTTGTACTGCTTGAACTCATAGCAGCCGCCGATTGCCCACAGCTTCTTCGGCTCGGACTCTGTCAGCCAACGGATCAGGTCGATATCATGGATGGACATATCGATGAACTGTCCGCCGGAACGCGGTGCGTACTCCAGCGTGCCCTGGATGATAGCGATCGGGTCCTGAGAATAGCAGCGAACCAGAACGATATCGCCGATATCGCCGCGCTTGATCTTTTCCTTAGCGATTGCATAGGAGTGGTCGAAGCGGCGCATGAAGCCCAGCATGAAGGTCAGCTCCGGATGTGCTTCTACGATCTTCTCAGCTCTCTTGCACTTCTCAACGGTCTCAGCCAGCGGCTTCTCGCAGAATACATGCTTGCCTGCATTCATAGCCAGCTCGATCATGTCAACATGGGAATCGGTGTTGGTGATAATAGCAACAGCCTCTACATTCGGGTCGTTGCACAGGTCTGCCGGGTTCTCGTAAACTGCGGATACGCCCAGCTCTTCTGCTACTTCCTTTGCGCGGGTGATGTTCTTGTCGCTGATTGCAACCAGCTCACAAGCCGGTACGCGGTTCGCGATGTTGCATGCATGCTCATAACCCAGACGGCCAATGCCAATGATACCAATCTTCAGCTTTTTCATAATAATACTCTCCTTCGTTATATCTCAAATAAATCTTTTTTTGAAATTAAAGTCCAGTGTGCTCCTTCACATATGCACGAGCCATACGCGCATACTCAAGCGGATTTGCGATTGCCGGGTCCTGCTCAGCCTCAACGACCAGCCAGCCCTCGTAATTATACTCATCCAGCAGCTTGAATACGGTCGGGAAATCTACACAGCCTTCCGGATCGCCTGGTACGGTGAATACGCCTTCCGGAATGGAGCGCAGGAAGCTCTTGTTCTCTGCATAGCACTTTTCCATAGCCGGCTTGCGGACATTCTTCAGATGTACATGCTTGATGCGGTCATGATGCTTCTTGAGAATTTCGATCGGATCCTCGCCAGAGAAGGTCAGATGGCCAGTATCATAAATCAGGTTGACATACTTCGGGTCAGTCAGCTCCATCAGCTTGTCGATCTCACCGGTCTTCTGAACGGTAGTTGTCATATGATGATGGTAAACGATCTTCATGCCGCTGTCATAAGCGATCTTGCCCAGATGGTCAAGGCCCTTAGCCAGAACTTCAAACTCATCGTCGTTCAGTACTCTCTTATTGGAAAGCGGGGTGTTCCACTGATGCTGAATGGAATAGCTCTGGTCAGAAACATTGATAACCTCAGCGCCGATTGCCTTGAGGAAATTCATGTGGTCGACGAATGCTCTTTCATTCCACCACATCGGCTGCTCATT
Organism: Eubacteriales bacterium; assembly: GCA_030540435.1. Taxonomy (GTDB): domain Bacteria; phylum Bacillota; class Clostridia; order Oscillospirales; family Butyricicoccaceae; genus Butyricicoccus_A. The sequence goes on along the minus strand of JAUNWG010000035.1, from coordinate 22,423 downwards.
GATATATGTGCTGATCCATGCAGTGATAGCGGAAATGCCACGACGACCAAATTCCTTGTTCAGGATCGCCGGATCGCGCGGATACTGGCAGCCGATCTCGGTGCCTACATAGCCGGTCAGTGCAATTTCACTGATGGTCTGCAGGAAGCTGTTCTCTGCGCCCATCTCCGGCATATCGTCTTCCGTCCATGCAATCGGTGCAATACCGATGCGAACCTTTTTCGGGTCTAACATAGTAAAATCCATCCTTTCGTGTAATTGTGCTGTATTTTATCTGTTCCTTTACTGTGATTTAAGTATATCATTTATATCAGCAAATTTCTTCCAAAATCTTGGCTTGTTTTTCTGAACGCCAAGCTAGGATTTTTTGCAAAATCTTGCACAAATTCTTTTTCATCTGCCCATGATTTTTGCCATTTTTTACAGAATCTTGCGATACATCCCCTATACTCAAATTTCACTGTTTTTTAAAATCCTGCGATTCACACTTTCAGAGGAACTTACGAGTTGTCTCCGCGCCCATTTTGATGACGTCTTCCGCATCCATCTGCCAGTATTCCGGACGGAACAGCTCCAGGCATGCCGGGCCGTCATAGCCTACTGCCTGTACAGCATCCGCTACAGCCTGTACCGGGATTGCGCCCATACCAGGCATGATGCGGTGGCAATGGTCAAGAATACCCAGCGGCAGGTCTTCACAGTCATTGATATGGAATACGAACAGCTTTTCCTTCGGAATCTTGCGGATATAATCCACATCCGCACACTTATCATGCAGATAAACGTTGATGCAGTCTACGGTCAGACCAACGCTGTCACGGTTAACTGCCTGTACGATCTCCAGTGCCTGACGTACGCTGTTGCAGCACCATTTTCTGTCACCGATCGGCTCGAAGGACAGCTTGACGCCATACGGCTCTGCAATATCTGCCAGCTCATTCAGAACCTTGACAGAATCTTCAAATACTTCCTTCTCGTTCTTGGTGCAGATCTCATCTGTCACAGTCGGAACTACAATGATATACGGGTTTCCGATCTGCTGTGCGATCTCACAACCGAAAGTGAACAGCTCTACAAGCTCTTTCCACTCCTCCGGTGTGCAGAAATTGATATTCTCAATCGAATTGAATGCAAACGGCTTCAGGTGGCTGGTTGCAAAAAATGCTTTCAGATCCTCTACCGTGTGCGTTTTCAAATATTCCTTCAGCATATCGAGACGCAGCTCGATATAGTCATAGCCATATTTTTCACAAAGCTGCAAATCCTTCTCAACAGTAGAATTTTCTTTGCAGGTTGCTTCGTTATAACCTAATTTCAACATAATAACTCCTCCTTTTTTGCTGGCTCCCCTGCACATCATGGCGGTATGCAGGGGAGCTGCTTTTATATAGACATTGAGAGTTTAGCGAAATTTTTTACATTTCACCGCGTGCTTCACGCTCGTGGAGCTCCTGAATAATTGCAGGATATTTGTTATCCAGCTTATACAATACCAGTACAACAACTGCAATAGCCCAAACAATGATCGGGCCCCAAATATAGATATTCTGGATCATGCTCAGTGCAGAATCCGGCTGTACAACCGATGCACCAGACGAGCTGATATAGCCAGCCGAATCCAGCAGCTTCGAGATAATCGCACTGGTGATACCATTGCCCAGCTTAAAGCCAAGCGCACCGCCAGCGAAAATCAAGGATTCCTGACGAATATGGAACTTCCACTGGCCGAATTCAACCGCGTCACCCAGCATACCGAAGACAACTGCTGTCAGCGGAGCTTCGCCCAATGCACGAATGATGCTGGTAACCAGCGCCCAAGTAAAGCTGCCTGTATTCATCATAAATGCTGCATGTGCCACAACAGCTACGACCGCACCCGCCAGAGAGATCTGACGCTTGCCGAACTTACGCAGCAGTGCCGGGCAAAGCATAGCGCCGACAACCAGAGTCAATGCTTCTGCAAGATACAGGACACTGTACATCCACGAGTCATTGTGGAGCAGATATTTGCAGTAATATGGCAGTGCTGTTCCTACAATTGTACCATGGACACAGGTTACTGTCCACAGGATCAGGCATGCCCAGAAATACTGGTTGGTCAGCAGTGCCTTGAGTGCCGTTCCAATAGATACCTTGCTGTCTGTGCTTTCCTGTGCTTCAATGTGTACGGTTTCCTTGCAGCGTACGAAGCAGATGATCAGCATGATGAATGCGAGAATAACCCACATGGTCATTGCCTTGACCCAGGCTGCCTGATCGTCGCCAAACAGCTTGACTACCGGCTGGGTAAAGGAAACGGCGATGATACGTCCAATCGGCGCCATCGACATACGGAAGACGGACAACAGATCACGCTCATGAGAAGAACGTGTCATCATCGTAGACAGCGTGCCATACGGTACGTTGATTGCGGTGTAGAACACGGTTGTTGTCAGATTGTAAGTGATAAAGATGTACCAGAACTGCAGCGATCCCTGTGTCTGCGGTACTGTGAACAGTGCAATAGCGGAAATACAATATGGAATGGACATCCACAGAATCCATGGACGCGCCTTGCCCCATTTGCTCTTGGTCTTGCTGACGATAACGCCCATGATAGCGTCACTCGTTCCGTCAAAAATACGGGAAATCAGCATAACCAGACCGACTGTAGCTACTGAAACACCTGCATAGTCCGTATAGAACAGTACCAGCAGCGCCGAGATCATACCGTATACGATATTACAAGCGGTATCGCCGAAGCCATACGCGATACGGGTACCGACGGTCAGTTTTGGCTCTGAATCCATCGGATTTAATGTAGTATTTTGTGTTGACATATGATTGCTCCCTTGTTTGCGACCTGCTTTCGCCTTTCCCTCTGCTACTCAGGCAAATTGCAGATATGTTATATTTAAGAACAAAAAAGCAATTACTCCATTTCTCAATTATTTTCCCTAGATGCTCCGGGCTTTCCCCTTACCCGGAGCATCTTTCTTCATTTTACTCGTAAATCAATTAGCCTACTTCGCTCAGCTTGACCGGACGGCCTTCCTTCAGAGACTTATCAGCAGCAATTGCGATCTTGACCGGCTCGATGCCGTCAATACCGGATACCGGCGTGTCAGTGTCATTGACAACTGCCTCGGTAAATGCCTTAGCCTCTGCAATAAATGCGTTGTTGTAGCGCTCCAGGAAGAACCAGGTCGGCTTAGCCAGTGTTACGCCTTCGCCGGAGGAGATCATAGCGGTGTTGTCGAAATCGTTGGATACCTGTACGCAGCCCTTGTCGCAATGTACCTCGGTGCGCTGGTCGTAGCCATAATGTGCTGCACGGCTGTTGTCGATTACACCCAGTGCGCCATTCTCAAACTTCATCATGATGATAGCGGTATCAACGTCGCCGTACTGGTCATAGCCTGCACCCGACAGTGCTGCGCCATACGCCATAACCTCAGTTACCTCGCTGCCTGCCAGATAGCGAACCATATCGAAATCATGAATGGTCATATCCATGAAGATGCCGCCGGAAACCTTGATGTAATCCATCGACTGATGGTCAGGATCGCGGGAGGTTACCTTTACGATGTTCGGTGCGCCCAGTACGCCGGAAGCTACGGTATCACGAACTGCCTTGTGGTTGTGGTCGAAGCGGCGAACGAAGCCAACCTGCAGCTTTACGCCAGCCTTCTCAACAGCTGCGAGCGCTTCTCTGATCTTGTCCAGATTGGTGTCGATCGGCTTCTCACAGAAGATATGCTTGCCAGCCTGTGCTGCGCGGATGATAAACTCCGCATGGGTGTTGGTGGAGGAGCAGATGAATACTGCCTCGATAGACGGATCAGAGAAAATCTTTTCCGGATCGTCGTAGCACTTCTCAATTCCCATGGAAGCTGCCCACTCACGGGTTGCATCGTTCATAAACGGATCTGCAACTGCATACAGGTCAGCATTCGGAACCGAATGTGCCAGATTTTCGCCATGAAGCTTGCCAATGCGTCCTGCGCCCAGAAGACCAATACGTACCTTTTTCATAATAAACTCTCCTTAACTTTCCGGCTTTTATAAAGCCTTAATCCTTGATTCGTGTGTCCAAAATTCTCATTCAGCGCGCTGTTCAATGAAACCGAAGGTTAGGCAATCTATATCTAAATAGTTGCTTTTCGCTTCTGTGTTTCCCTTGATTTCATGATTCAATTATACCCGAAAATCCTGCAAAGTCGTTAGCCGATTATTGTGGAAAAAATCTAAAAAAACGCGGAAATTTCACTCGAATTTCAAAATGAATATCAGATTCTTGCTATTCACATTTCTTGCTGTTTCTGCCTCCGAATTATTCATCAAAATCGTCTCAAAATGTACTCAAAACAAAACGTTTCGTTAAAAACGCAATATTTTAGCAATATTTTGGTTTTTTTCGCAGGATATTGTAAAGCAATCAAGTACAGTCCATGATATAATGCCGATGAGAAAGGAGGGTGAAAAATGGATTCGACTGACCTTTTATCGTCATACTTCAGAAACTCCCAAATGCCTAAATGTATAAACTGCCATTTCATCAATGAAGAGCACAGCAGTAAACATTCCTTTTTACCACATATCCATGATAATTACCTGGAATTGTTTTATGTATATAGTGGAACAGGGCAGTATATGGTTGATGGCAAATATTACGACATAAAAGAAGGAGATGTTGTCATTTGCAACGCAGGCATCCTGCATGGCAAGAGTGCAGAATTTGCCTGTAATATCCGTTCTTACAGTATCGGCGTTACCTCTCTTTCCTTTCACAATCTGCCTGATAATTGGATATCCAGCCGGGACACATTGCCTGTCATTTCCTGTGGTATGCTATCCGGTCAGATCGGTGAAATGTTCCGTTTGATCTACCTTCTTTCATCGGACAAAAAGCATCTCTCCACCATATGCAACTGTATCGCTCTTTCGCTCATCCTCCTGATCCGTGAAATGATACTGAGCCGTTATCGGAATGAAGCCATCCACACAAGGTCGTCTGCCTCGGCAACGGCAGACCGTATCCGGCATTATCTGGATCAGCACTACCGCGAATCGCTCACACTTTCTGCAATCGGGAAAACATTGAATATCAGCGAGTACTATCTTTCCCATATTTTTAAGGATGAATTTGGTGTCCCACCGATGCAGTATGTTATGAAACGCCGCATCGGAGAAGCACAAAACCTTCTGATGGATACGGATATGCCGATCGGCGATATTGCAGATTACCTTGGCTTTAGCAGCATCAGCCATCTCAATACCATGTTCAGCAAGTACATCGGAATCCCTCCTGGAAAATACCGGCAGTCTGTGCGCAACATGGACGAAACATAATTCTCTTAGAACCACCGAGTGAAGTTGATTTCCCCTCCGGTGGTTTCCCTTTTTCCGTAAATTTCAGCAGGATTTCAAAATAATCCTGCTGCAGAGCATGCTATAATATATATAACCGAAAGGAGGTTGAACCTGTACATGAACTCCATGAATCTGCTGTCCACGCACCTGCGGGACAAGCGAATCCCACAATACCATATCTGTCACTTTATCAATGAAGAACACAGCAACAAACACAGCAGACTCCCGCATGTACACGATGATTTTCTCGAATTGTTCTATGTCTACAGCGGCGAGGGGCGCTATCTGGTTGACAGCAAACCCTACGACATCAAGGAGGGCGACCTCGTTATCTGCAACGCCGGTGTACTGCACGGCGAAAGTCCGGAGGACACACGCCATGTCCGTTCCTATAGCGTGGGGATTGCCAATGTCGCTTTTCTCGGCCTGCCGGATAACCAGTTGTGTGATGAGGATACCAATCCTGTTCTTTCCTGTGGCATGCTTTCCAAGCAGATCGGTGAGATTTTCCGCCTGATCTACTTGCTTTCCTCTGATACCAAAAATCTAAAAGAGACCTGTAACACACTATCCATTTCCCTTCTGCTGCTGACCTATGAAATGCTCCTGAGCCGTGACCGGAATGCTGCAATTCATACGCGTTCCTCCGCCTCCGCAACCGCCTATCGCGTGCGCCGGTATCTGGATGCCCATTATCGGGAAGCACTGACACTGGCAGACATTGCCAAGGCGCTGCATATCAACGAATATTATCTGGCACATGCCTTTAAGGATGAGTTCAACCAGCCGCCGATCCAGTATATGATGAAGCGTCGTATCGGCGAAGCACAGGGCCTGTTGATGGATACATCTATTGCCATCGGAGACATTGCGGAATACCTGGGCTTCAGCAGCGTTTCCCATCTAAATACCATGTTCAATAAATATGTTGGCATCCCGCCCGGAAAATACCGCCAGTCTATGAAGAACATGGAGGAATAAATCAAATATCAATCAAATGAAAAACCGCCGTTTGTCTTGTCGCGTTTGCGATACGCTTGTTGACATTCGGCGGTTTCCTTATTTTCTTGTCTTCTCAAAATGAATGGATAAAAACAATCCACACATGATGAGGATGATACCGATGATAATGTTCGGTGTGATCGGCTCATGCAGAATGACAGCGCACAATAGGCTTGCAAGTCCGGGCTTGATAAAAAAGCTCATGGAGCCGAGGCTGGTATTCAAATGCGCAATGGCATCAAAGTAACAATAGTAGGCCAGCGCTGTACCAATCAGAGATAAATATAAAAACTGGGGTACGATGGCGGAAAGCTGAAATACAAACGGGTTCCCGCCAGATTCATTCAGCAGGAACAAAATCGGAATCATAAGCAGCGAACCGAAGATCGATGAAAAGGTAATCACAGGAATCCCGCCAAACCGTTTTGCCATCGCTTTGCTGCACACGGTGTACAGCGCAAATGCAAACATGCCAATAAAGATCAACACGATTCCTGCAAGAAAACCGCTGTCTATCTGCGTTTCACCGGAAAACAGATGCAGGCAGGTAACGACCAGGCCGATGACCCCAAGCAGCAGCCCTGCCAGCTTCGGCAAGCTGAACCTTTCCTTTAAAATCGGTACGGCCAGCAGCGCGGTGAACAATGGATTGGAACTGAAAATCACCGCGGACATGCTCGCATTGGCAAACTGGATGCCATACTGCGCAAGGTTCAGACTAACACAGACAAGGCAAAACCCCAATCCGCAAAACAGCAGGATATCCTTTGCTTTCAGCCGGATATTCCGCTTTTTCAGCTGCTGATATGCAAATGGCAGCAGCACACAGCCGCCTACCAGAAACCGGTAAAAGGTCAGCTGTGCCGGTGAGATTGCAAATACAGTCGGCTTGCTGACAACCTCAAAGCTGCTGAACGCTGCTATGGCAATAACCAAAAACAGGATATATTTTATCGCAGGCTTTTGTCTCTTTCCCACGCAAATCCCTCCTTGTCCTTTTACCATTGTAACAGTTTTAAAATCCTGTTTCTTCCATCATCTTGCTTTGTTGCATAAAAATACCGGACGATGTCCCGTCCGGCATTTACACACTATTTCTTTTTCTTCCGCTTATTTGGCTTGGGCTTTTCTTCTGTGCTGACAATGTAATTCTGTCGGTATTTCATCGGGGACATACCGACATGTTTGGTAAACTGGGAATTAAAGTAGCTATGTGTTTCATAACCGACCATTCCAGCGATTGTCGTGATCGTGTAATCGGTCGTAATCAGCAGCGTCTGCGCTTCTCCGATCCTGCGGCGCAGCAAATACTGCATGGGCGAGTATCCGCTCATCTCCTTAAACACATGGGACAAATAATACGGACTGATATACAGCTCCTTGCTGATGCTCTGCAGTGTGATCGGCTCTGTGAAATGATCGTCGATGTATTTCTTGATGCGGAGTCCGAGAACATGCGGTTCCTCCACCGTTTCATCCTTTTCTGCGGATTTTCCTGCAACAACGGTCAATGCCTTGACCAGAAATGCATGCATCAGCGTATGGCAGAAGGCTTCCGCCCGCGGTTCTCCGGCAGACAGGCTTTGAAACATCATCTCACAAATCGTGCGCATCGCTTCAAAGTGCTCGCCTGTGGGAAAAACATACCCTGCATCGTCTGGAATCAGCGCATTTTCCCGCAAGCCCGGCATATGCAGCCCGCCAATGGCGATGCAATAGCTTCCAACCGACTCATTCATATTCGGCACTTCGTCATGGACAACACCTGAGTTATAAATCAGCATATCCCCCTGCCGAATGATTTGCTTTTTATCGTGAATCAGATATTCACTGATACCGCTGCGGATCAGGACGATCTCAATAAAGTCCTTATGCGCATGCATCACACGCGGATGTGCGCTCGTATCCGGTCGAATATCGCTTACATAAAGCAATTTTGGTGTGTTCTCTCCAGTAAAAATTGGCTCAAAGTCCTTCTTCACAAAGCATTGAACATTCAGTGGTATCTGCTGAGCCATTTGCATGCACATCCTTTCCTCATTTTTCTCATATAGTTTTATTATAACAAAAAATCTTGCTTTCACATTATCATGTTTTTGCTTTTTCTTTAAAAATTTTTAGATATTCTGATCCCCCTTATTTCCGACTTATTTGTTACATTTTCTCGTATTTTTCAGTAAAAAAGACGCAGCTAAAACAATTTTTCTGTTCTAGCTGCGCCATTATCTTTTGTATAAAATTGTTTTTTACAAACGCGGATTAAGCCTTTCTTGCGATTGCTTTTTCTGCTGCTGCAACGATGTCAGCCGCAGTCAGGTTGTACTGCTCCATCAGGAAGTCCTGCGGGCCAACCTGACCGAAGCGGTTCTGGATGCCGATGCGCTCCTGCGGAACAAGGCACTTCTGCGTCAGTACATTTGCTACTGCGGAACCCAGGCCGCAGGAAACCTGATGGTTTTCAGCGGTTACGATCGCGCCGGTTTCCTTTGCTGCCTTGAGTACCAGCTCTTCATCCAGTGGCTTCCAAGTATGCATGTCGATCACACGTGCGGAAATGCCCTTTGCTGCCAGCTGCTCCTCTGCCTTCAGCGCTTCGTCTACCAGAATGCCGGAAGCAATAATCGTTACGTCTGTGCCGTCGCGAAGGGTAACGCCCTTGCCGATCTCAAATTCAGAACCATCTGCATAAACTGTGGTGAAGCCCTTGCGGATCAGGCGCATGTAAGACGGATTTGCACTCTTTGCCAGCTGCTTGGTCAGGGAATAGGTCTGTACATAATCACAGGAATCGATGACAACCGCATTCGGAATGGTCATGTACAGGGCACAATCCTCAAACGGCATATGGGTCGCGCCGTTGAATGCAGCGCAAACGCCAGGGTCGGAACCGATCACATGTACCGGCAGTTCGGAATAGCCTGCGGACAGGAATGCCTGGTCGAACATACGGCGTGCTGCAAAGCAGCCGAAGGAATGTGCAAATACAGTCAGGCCGGTTGCTGCCATACCAGCTGCAACGCCCATTGCGTTCTGCTCTGCAATGCCTGCGTTAAAGGTCTGGTTCGGGAATTCCTTCTGCAGCTTGCCGGTGTTGATGCAGCCCATCAGGTCACAATCAATATGTACCAGCTTGTCATTCTCCGCCATCATTTCCTGCATTGCGGATACATAGCCGTCACGGTTTGCACGGCTGTCCTTTTCATGCTTGCCAATCAGTGTAAAGCTCATTGTTCTTCCCCTCCTTACTTTCCACGAATCTCTGCCAGTGCAGCTTCTGATGCTGCAATTGCTTCATCCCACTGCTCCTGTGTCGGCTGAGAGGAATGTGCACCGGACGGTTCTGCAAAGGTTGCACCCTTGCCCTTCTTCGTGTTCAGGATCAGAGCAGTCGGCTGATCGGTAACAGCATATGCTGCCTGAATTGCATCATAAATCTGCTCTACATCGTTGCCGTCTTCCACGTTGATGACATTCCAACCGAATGCATCAAACTTTGCGCCGATGCCCTTGCCGTGGCTCATGACGTCTTCAACCGTACCGTCCAGCTGGCGCTTGTTGTCATCTACCAGGCAGATCAGATTGCCCAGCTTATAATGTGCTGCAAACTGTGCTGCTTCCCAAATCTGGCCTTCATCGCACTCGCCGTCGCCAACTGCAACGAATACATGGCTGGTCTTGCCCTGAACCTTATTGCCCAGTGCTGCACCGACTGCTTCGCTCATGCCCTGACCCAGGGAACCGGTGGTCAGATCGACACCGATGGTCTTGTTGCGGTCGGTGTGGGACGGGAAATCTGTGCCCGGCTGGTTCAGCGTGTAGGCGTTTTCCATCGGGTAGTAGCCCTTCAGACCCAGTGTTGCATACATAACTGGGCCGCCATGTCCCTTGGACAGTACGAACCAGTCGCGATCCTCCCAGCGCGGGTTCTTCGGATCAATGTTCATGACCTCGCCGTACAGCACTGCCATCGCATCTGCCATCGACATCGAGCCGCCGACATGGCCGAAGCCACGGGAGCCGATGACCTTCAAGGTTTCCAAACGGATCTCAGCTGCAAATTCACGCAGCTGCTGCATTTTCTGCTGCTTATCCATAGTTTCCTCCTCATGTGATTTCTATTTTTACCAGGGTGTATCTGAAAAGTCGAATATTCGTGATTTTTCAGACGTCGCCTAAAGAAAGCCCGCCCGTGCGGCGTGCATGGACGGGCCTCTTTATTCTAAATTTAATTTTCCAGCTGTTTTTCGTATGCTGACAGAATCATCTCCGCCATGCCGACAGCACGTGTACAGTCTGCTGCTGTTGCACTTACTGTCTGCACACCTTCCTGTACTTCATCAACAAACTGCTGAAGCTCCTGATAGTATGCTTCTCCCCAGCGGTCAAGGTAATGGTCAATGCACTCATGTACCTCACCGGCACTTGTAAACTGTGTTACCCTCGCACGGCGCGGCGATTCACAAATACGCAGCGTACCCTTTGTACCAATGACTTCGCTTTCAACATGGGAACCATGCGGAGCTGTCCTGCCGCAATAAAAGAATGCTGCCGCATTATTTTCAAATTTTACCAGTGAAAATCCATTGTCTACGTCATGGTTTTTGGCAAAATCCTCAAATACATAAGCATCTCCGCAGGCATATGCTTCCTTTGCTTCGGTTCCCAGCAGCCAGCGTGCCAGATCGTAATCATGCACACCCATATCAAGAAACCATTTGCCGTTTGCTTCTGCACGTGCTACCTGCGCTTCCCCCTGCCAGACCGGGTCAAGGCTGTAGCCCCGGAAGAAGATCGGCTTTCCGATTTCTCCAGCCTCGATGCGTCGTTTTGCATCCGCATAGGAAGCATCGAACCGGCGCATAAAACCTACTGCAAACACCTTTCCGCCTGCTTGTGCCAGCCGCTCAATCTCTGCACACTCTTCTGCATCCATACCTGTCGGCTTTTCAATAAAGACATGCAGTCCCTTTTCCACAGCCAGACGAACCTGCTCCAAATGTACGTTGGTAGGAGATATGATCGCTACTGCGTCCAAAGCAGCCTGTTCCAGCATCTGCGTATAATCAGTGTATGTTTCAGGTGTTTCCCAATCGCGTCGTACTTCATCCAGTTTGGATTGTGTACGTGTACAAACTGCTGCCAGCTCAGCATTCGGAATCCGATACATCAGATTCTGTGCATGAACCTTACCCAGCGGACCTAAACCCACCAGACCAATACGGACCTTTTTCATGCGGCGTTTCCTTTCTACCGATTAGTCGATACGTGCAATCGCCTTTGCCAGCTGCTTCTTCATTGCGAGATTGCCCTGACGGGAAATCATGATGCGCTGTGCCTGCGGCGAGCCTGCACCGTGCATGGACTCCGGCAGATAGCCAACTGCTGCGGTACCCATGGTCATGTTCTCGATCAGGCGCAGCACACGCATACGATCCTCGGTCGGAACGGAAGCAACACCCTTGAGGTACTTCTCGATGTAGTCGTGGGTCTTCGGGTTGCGGTAATCTGCCTCAGACGGCTGGGTTACCATCAGACCGCCTGCCAGATCCTGTGCGAGACGAGCGATGTCATACGGGAAACGGGTTACGTTCTGCTTGCAGACGTTCGCCAGCAGCAGGTCGATCAGGTAGTTGCCGGACTTGGTCTTGCTGCCCTGAGAAGAACAAGCGATACCACATGCATACAGCGTCTCATTCAGGTGGATCATCTCGATGATCTTGTCCTTGACATGGGATGCCTTTGCGCAACCTGCCATCTCAACTGCCAGCTGGGTAGCGCCGATTAGAACATCGCCTACACCAACCTTGCAGCCGCCGTAGGACTGACGATGATAGCCTGCGAAACGCTCAACGATCATGCCTGCAAACTGAACTTCACCATTGAGGAAGATCATGTCGTTCGGGATGAATACGCGATCGAAGATAACCAGAACTTCGTGGCCGCCGTAAACCTTGTTGCCAACGTCGATGTCGTTGTATTCCTCGGTCTTACGGGTGTCACAGGACTGACGGCCCAGGATCAGGGTGATGCCTTCTGCATCGGTCGGGCATGCGAAGGAAATTGCATAATCCTCGTCGCCCTCACGCATGGAGATGGTCGGCATAACCAGAACATAATGGCTGTTCAGATAACCGGTCTGATGTGCCTTTGCGCCGGTAACGTAAACGCCTTCCGGGGTACGCTCTACAACATGCAGGAACAGATCCGGGTCAGCCTGCTTGGACGGGGACAGACCGCGGTCGCCCTTGACGTCGGTCATTGCGCCGTCAACGCCCCAGTCATTTTCCTGTACCTGTGTCCAGAACTTGACAAAATTCTCATGGTACTTGGTGCCGCATGCCTGGTCAGTCTCATATGTAGAGGAATAAACTGCGTTTGCTGCGTCCATACCAACACAGCGCTGGAAACATGCTGCGGTCTTCTGACCTAGCAGTCTCTGCATCTTGACCTTCTTAATCAGGTCGTCGGTGGACTGATGCAGATGAGTAAAACGGTTTACCTTCTTGCCGGTCAGATTGGAGGTTGCAGTCATCAGATCTTCATACTGCGGATCCTCTGCCAGCTCATAAGTTGCTGCGAAAGAATTGAGGGACGGGCGGACGATCGGATCGTCCACAACGTTCTCAACCTTCTCGCCCATACGGTACAAATTCAGGTTCAGCTTGCGCAGAGATTCGATGTACTGTTCTTTTGTCATCATAATACTATCTCTCCTTATCCATAATGTATTTAATCTAATACAAGCGTCTCTCCGAAACGCTTTGCATACTCTTCTGCCAGCTCCGGACGGAACTTCGGATGCGCGACTGCGATCAGGCGCTTTGCGCGCTCACGCAGCGTCTGTCCACGCAGCTGTGCCACGCCGTATTCGGTTACAATATAGTTGACATCACAGCGTCCTGTTGTTACCGGACCACCAGTGGTAATCGTCGGCACGATCTTGGATTCCGACAAATCCTTTGTAGCGGAATGCAATGCAATGATCGAACGTCCGCCCTTGGACAGGTTTGCACCGCGGACAAAGTCCATCTGTCCGCCAATACCGGAAATCTGCTTCAAGCCGATCGCTTCTGCACAAACCTGACCCTGCAGGTCAACCTGTACGCAGGAATTGATGGAAACGACATTATCATTCTGCGAAATGACTGCCGGATTGTTGCAGACATCAACCGGAAGCATTTTGATAATCGGGTTGTTGTTTACATAGTCATACAGCTTGCGGGAGCCCATCAGGAAGGTTACGCAGACACGGCCCACATCACGCTGCTTGCACTGACCATTGATAACACCGCTCTCCAGCAGCGGCAGGACACCGTCGGAGATCATCTCAGAATGGATGCCAAGGTTCTTCTTATCACCGAGGAACGAAAGAACCGCATCCGGTACAGCGCCGATGCCCAGCTGCAGGCAGTCGCCGTCTCTTACCAGATCTGCAATGTATTTACCGATCTGACGGTCTTCGTCGGTAATCTTGCCCGGCTTGGATTCCGGCAGCGGCTCCCAGGAGCAGATAAAGCCGTCGATGTCTGTGACATGGACAAAGCTTTCGCCAAAGGTGCGCGGCATATTCGGATTGACCTCTGCGATAACCGTCTTTGCAGACTTGATTGCCTGCCAGCCATAGTCACAGGACAGACCGATGGAAACAAAGCCCTTGTCGTCCGGAGGGGAACAGGTAAATGCAAATACATCCACCGGAAGTTCTCCATTGCGGATCATGATCGGCACATCAGAGAAAAATGCCGGTGTGTAATCTGCACGGTTTTCTGCAATTGCCTTGCGTGCCGGCGCGCCGACAAACAATGCATTGTGGCGGAAGTGCGATTCCATACCCGGCTGTAAATACTCGCCGGAGCCGAGGTATACCATGTGCGCTACCTCGACGCCATGAAACTGCTCTGCCATCTTTGCCATGGTACGCTGGAAAATAATCGGCTCACCTACTGCGTGGCCGAGCATAACGCGATTGCCGTCCTGAATCGTGGAAACGGCCTGTTCCGGCGTCATGGTATGCTCTTTATAATACTGCTGCCATTCCATATGTATCCTTCTTTCTTTTCGGTCACGCTATTCAGTAAACCGGGAAATAATTCTGCGGTAAAACCGCGGGTATAGGAGAGATATGTCCATACCGTGAAAATAATGACGAACGGTCACATATTTTCCAGAAGTATGTCCATACTCTCCCTCCGTTTATTTATCAAAATGCCTTGGTATAAATATCCAGAATGTCTTCTTCCGTCAGCTCAACATAGTTGTTGTTCAGCAGGCGCTGCTGAGTCTCCAGAACGTTCTTTGCATAGACCGGAAGCTCGTCAGCGGTAACGCCGACTTCATGCAGCGGCTTCTTTTCCAGAACATCATTCATCAGCTTATACAGCTCTTTCAGTGCAAATACCGGCTCGCAGTCCAGATTCTTTGCCAGAATTTCTTCCAGCTGATTCAGCTTGCCGATCGGCTTCTTCTCCTGATACTTGCACATAACATCCTCGAACATCAGCTGGTTTGCCTGACCATGCGGGATGTGATGTACGCCGCCAAGCGGATAGCTCAGTGCATGGACTGCTGCACAGCCTGCATGACCAAATGCGATACCTGCGAAGTTAGACGCACGCAGGAAGCGTCCTGCATACTTCTTCCATGCATCGCGGTTGTCGCTGTCAACGGCTGCACGCCAGCCGGTCAGGATCAGGTCGAGTGCCTTTTCAGAGAACAGCTCACTGATTGCACATGCATTCGGGCTGAGGTAGGACTCAACTGCATGGATCATTGCGTCGATCGAAGAGGTAGCAAATACGCCGTACGGCAGGCTTGCCAGCATGCCCGGGATCAGCGCTGCCTCGTCTGCGAACATAGCCGGGGATACAATGCCCTGCTTGATGCCCTTGGTGGTGCGGTTGATGATGGAAATATTGGTAACTTCGCTGCCGGTACCGCAGGTAGTCGGAACGATAACCAGCGGATGAACCTTTGTCAGCTCAGCCATACGCTCATACAGATCATCTACTTTGTCTTCCGGCTTTGCAACAGCAATGACCTTTGCAATGTCGATGATCGTGCCGCCGCCGACTGCAATAATGCGGTTATAGCTCTTGCCGCGCAGCTCGTCGAGGATGGCATCTACCATCACATCTGTCGGCTCGCCTACACCATACTTTTCCTGGAACAGTGTCTGGCAGCCAAGCTCCAGCCGCTCAATGACGGGGCTGTAAATATACTCATTGGTGAGGATCAGGTCATTCTCACCCAGATTTGCTTCCTTTGCATAGGTAGAAAACTCTGCATACTCCGCTACTGCGGGAATCAACTGAAATGCTTTCATTGTTGTCGGCCCTCCAATCAGATTTCCGGGAAATACTTTGCGTCCGGTGCAGTTACCCACTCATACTCCGGTACAACAGTGGTAACGATGTTCTTGTCGTCCTGCAGACGGATGCACCACAGATAATACTCTGCATAGCCCGGTGCTGCTGCCTGAGAATGTGTTACATTTTCCGGCATACCGGTCAGATCGTTGTTCTTTACCTTGTATGCGTCATCGCCGTACTCAGCCAGACCATAGCCGTTCTCCGGCAGGAACTTGTAGTAATACAGCTCCGGCTCAACATGCTGGTGCGGTGGGTAAGAAGACCACTTGCCAGGGAAATGTACAACTTCACCGATGAAGAAGTTTGTTTCCGGGCAGTTGGAACGGTCAAAGAAGGTACGAACCAGACGGGTAGATGCTTCGTTCATCTGGCCAGCGCCGCGCTCCTCATTTGCACACAGGCAATCCTCCGGACGCATCAGCTTCGCTTCAAAGCTGCGCTTGTTCTCGGTGCGTGCCATTGCGATTTCTGCATCCTTGGTGCAGGTGATGGTAACTGCGGTGTTCTGCGGAACGTGCAGCAGGATAGCGCCCTCATGGAAGCAGTCCTTACGCTCTACATCTTCGATCTTGCCGTCCCATGCGAAAACAACAGCGCCGCTCATCAGGTCATAAACGACTTCCTGTGCGTAATCAAAGTTCATAACGTCGCCTGCGGTCATCTTGACTACGCCGAACTCCATGCCCATCATTTCCGGATTTTCTACTGCGGAAACCATCTTGTTATAGCCCTTCTCAAATGGGCCTTTTGCGGTATATTTCATGATTTTCTGCTCCTTTTATAATTTTTAGATATAGCAAAGCCGCCCGCTCTGTCTTGGGGCGGCTTTGCCGGAAAGGTTTTAGGTGTTATAAAATAAGAAGAATATAATAAGTATCGAGTTTGTTGCTCTGCATCTCTGTGGGATGTTCCACACTGCGGCAAACGCCGCAGTGTGGAGTTGTGAGAAAAGTGTAAGTGCATTTAGAGAATGTATTTACAATGCAGAGGATATTGGAGATGTTTTCAATAACAAGCTCAATACATTCTCGGCTTTGTTATATGTTATCCGGAAGGAGGAAGGAGAGTCCTCCTTCCGGACAGGAGAGAGAGAACTTTTAAGGAGTTTCTCAGGAGATGTTAGACGGGTTTATTAATACATTCTTGCTTCAGCCAGATGAGCGTCGATGCGCTTGCGGCCTTCCTGAACTGCTTCAGACTTGGAGGTGGAAGCAACACCAATGTGCCACCAGGACTCGTAGCCTTCTGCCATGGTCTTCGGCAGTACCTTTGCATCGATGATGCAGGAGCCGGTTTCCTTCTTTGCATCCTGAACAGCCTTGCGGAATTCATCCGGGGTCTTTGCATAGAATGCCTTCATGCCGTAGCCTTCGCCAACCTTGCCGAAGTCGGTGTAGCAGTATGCGCCGTCCAGCTTGCCGGTCTCTTCATTGCGGTAACGCATCTCGGTTGCCAGAGAACCAACGCCGTTGCCCATCTGCAGGTTGTTGATGCAGCCAAATGCGGTGTTGTCGAATACAACGATAGTGATCTTTGCATTTTCCTGAATTGCGGTCGGGATCTCAGAGTTCAGCATCATGAAGGAGCCGTCGCCTACCAGTGCGTAAACTTCCTTGTCCGGTGCTGCCAGCTTGGAGCCGAGTGCGCCAGCGATTTCGTAACCCATGCAGGATGCGCCGTATTCCATGTTGTAGGAATCCTTTGCGTCAGTTACCCACAGACGCTCCAAGTCTGCCGGCAGGGAGCCTGCTGCTGCAACAACGATTGCATCGTCGTCAATCTCTTCACGCAGGATGCCTACTGCATTGGACTCGGTGATGGTGCCGCCGATGTCGTTTACGAAGTCGTTCATGATCTTCTCGGTCCAGCTCGGTACGCACGGTACGAACTTGCCTTCGCCGAAGCCTTCACCATGATACTGTACGCCCAGAACGCTCAGGCGCTCCTTCTCCCAAACCTCACGGATCTCCTGGATCTCGGTGGTGTAGCCGGACTGATACTGCTCAGCCTTCAGCTCTTCCATGATAGCTTCCAGCGTCACCTTGGCATCGCCTACGCAACGGGTTGCATCCAGCTTCTCAGCATGGAACTCGGAAGTGTTGATTGCCAGAACCTTGATATCCGGGTTGCGGAACAGTACCCACTTAGAGCCGGTTACGAAGTCATTGAAACGGGTGCCTACACCGATTACGAGGTCAGCGTCCTTGCACAGTGCGTTTGCTGCCAGGCCACCGGTTACGCCTACGCCGCCAACGGAAAGCTCGAAGCTATCCGGCAGAGCGGAATGACCAGCCTGCGTCTGGGAAACCGGGATGTTGAATTCCTTACAGAATTCCATAACGGTCTCGCCTGCTTCGGAGTAACGAACGCCGCCGCCGGAGATCAGGAGCGGCTTCTTGGAAGCCTTGATCATTTCAACTGCCTGCTTGATTTCGTACTCATCAGCGCAGCGGCGGGAAATATGATGTACGCGCTTCTGGAAGAAGTAATCCGGATACTCGAAGGACTCACCCTGTACATCCTGCGGCAGGCTGATGCAGACTGCACCACAGTTTGCGGTATCGGTCAGTGTACGCATTGCATTTACCATTGCAGACATCAGCTGCTCCGGACGGGAAATGCGATCCCAGTACTTGCATACCGGCTTGAAGCAATCGGAAGCGGTAATGCTCAGGTCAGACGGTACTTCCATCTGCTGCAGAACCGGGTCCGGCTGACGGGTTGCAAAGGAATCAGACGGGAACAGCAGCAGCGGGATGTGGTTGATGGATGCTGTCAGTGCTGCGGTTACCATGTTTGCAGCGCCCGGTCCGATCGAAGACGAGCATGCAATGATCTTGCGGCGGTTATGCTGCTTTGCGTAGGAAATTGCTACATGTGCCATGCCCTGCTCGTTGCGGCCCTGATATACTCTCAGGTGTCCCGGATCCTCATCCAGTGCCTGGCCCAGGCCAACTACCATGCCGTGACCAAAGATAGTGAAGATACCATCTACAAACGGCTCTACCTTACCATCCATCTCGATGTACTGCTGATTCAGGAACTTAACCACTGCCTGACCAACTGTCATTTTTGTCTTGCTCATACTGTTCTTCCTCCTCTGGAAAAGTACTTGTTATTTCTCCTCACCGTCTACTGCGGTGCCTTTCTTTATCATGGTTAAAGTATATCATTTTCACCAAATCCTGTCTTCTAACTTCTTGTTTTTTCGTTGTTATGACGAGTTTGAGGCTGTTTTTTCAAGTCCTTGCTGTTTTTTCGTAACGATTCCCCGTTTTTTCCAGAAAAATTTTTAATTCTTGCTTTTTGTTTTCCTCCTTCCCCTCAATTTAATTTTCGATATTTCTTCAATATTTTGCGAATGTTCTCTTTTTTGCTGCCATATCCCGGAATTGCTGTATGTTTCCAGCATCCATATCGTCTGCAGTTACAGATTTCAAGGTTTTTTCACAATAAAGCCACCTATATTGGGAGGCAATGATGTTCCAAGCTCTCACAATTGCAAAAAAACGGTCCGCATGTCATCTCAAATGACACGTAGACCGCCATCGTATTCTTTATTCCGCTGTATCCAGTACGGATTGGTCAAAATCAAATAACAGCTGCTCCGCATGCACCCAAACCGGCTCTTCGCCGGTTCCCAGGGACTGTACCTGACACCATTCGCCTTCGCGGGATAAAACCGCGACTCCCGCACTCATTTCCCCCAATTCTGCTCCACCTGGTGCGTCATAGGTCATGCAATTCATTACGTTTGCCTGATTTCCGCTGCTGATATCCTCCTGTTCCGTGCTGATTAT
Source organism: Eubacteriales bacterium (assembly GCA_030540435.1). Classification (GTDB taxonomy): domain Bacteria; phylum Bacillota; class Clostridia; order Oscillospirales; family Butyricicoccaceae; genus Butyricicoccus_A. Next base: position 2,901 of record JAUNWG010000035.1, on the reverse strand, counting down.
TTTACTGGAAAGATATCCATATATACCGGGCGGATCTCCATATGGAAGCATCACCTTTGTCTGATCCTGTTGTTTGTCCAAAATCAGGACAATATCCCCCGCAGAAAGCGCATAATCCTGCAATTCGCCCTCCATAATCTTTGTCTGTTTGACGCTAGGCACACCAATGTCGGCATCCGCCAGCGTGAAGCAGTCCGTCATCGTGCTGTCACATACTACCACGCCGGTTTTTCCTTCCCGTTCTACATAGGCAGTCTGCGGCGCCTCTGAACTGGTAGTTTGCTCTGTCTGTAATGAACGTGTTCCACACGCACTGCAACATAATATAGTACACAGCATTCCGGCAATCGCAATACATCGTTCTGTTCTTTTCATCGTGCATCCTCCTTTTTATCCTTCTCCCTGATAAACCGACTGAAGCATTTGCTCCAGCTCTTCCTGTGAAATATTCCCGGCAATGACACATTCATTTTGTCCATTCATCCACGCTGCTGTATTGGTTTGCTCATATGACATGATGTAATGATCGATCCCGCCGATCGTACAAACAGAAACCGGTGTATTATCCTTGAACAGGACACTCTCTTTGCCGGTCACAATATGATGGATGGATATCACCAACAGCTCATCCCTGTTAATATATTGCGCTTCCATATAGATATCTTCATTCGCTTCATCCACCTGGATCAATGCCAATCGGAACCGTTCCGGTATCCATTGCGGTACGAGAGTCCCTTCAATATCATAATGCGCCAAGGCTTCCTGCAGGCTGCCGTAATCATTGATCGAGCTTTGACCTGTTTCTTCTGATACAACGTTGCCTGCACGTGACTGATATGGATTGGTAAACGAAAAGGTATCCTCTGTCCACTGTGCGATCTCTTCCCATATCGTATGGCTGGAAGCATTGATGGACAGTGCGCTACAGCAGAGTACGATTGCTGCCGCCATACCTGCAAAATACTTTAACTGGAACGGCTTGTGTGCCTTCCGCTTTACAGGTATAGTAGTATGATCCATCGAACCATATTTTTCCCGAAAGGTGTTCCATGACTGTTCTACCCCCGGAAATTCTCGCTCCGGTTTCTCCCGTCTGCGCTCGGCAAGGATCTCCATAATGCTCCATATGGTTTCTTCATCTGTTCCTTCACCCTGCCCGATCGCATCCATTCGGAGAATAGATTCCAGTTCTTCTGTTTCCAGCCGTTCCAGCTCATATTTCGACATCCCGTTTTCTCCTTTCCATAAAAATATGTATCATCTTCTCCGAAGCTTTCTTTGCAACGTTTTTCTCGCCCGCTGGACACGCTTTTTACATGCTTCGACTGATATTCCAAGCTCCTGTGCCAATTCTGCCATACTGCAATTATCAATTGCAATGCGTTTGATCAGCTGATATTCCGCACTGTCTGCAATATCAGAAAACAGAATATCGACATCTATTTCGTCCATGACCGCCTGTTCTGTCGTTGCAGTCAAATAAGCAAGCAGCTTGTCCTTGTTGTTGTTTTTATGCCAGATACTGTAAATGACATGCTTTAATGTGATCCGCAGCCAGCCTTTGGGATTTGGACTGGAAAATACCTCTGCCCGTCTGACACAGGCAATGCGGAAGGTTTCCTGCACGGCATCCTCTGCCTGCACATGGCTATGCAGTGCACTGTACGCATACGCATACAGCAGTTCATACATTTCCCGATAGAGCTGTTCAATTTTCTCATCTATTTCCATTTGCGTTCCTCTTTATCCTCTATCGGTTGTCAGTAATTGAGCGACATTCCATTGATTATGCTCTGTCCATCCGGCTGTGACTTATAGATCAAATCCATGTGCAAATCAGACAGATCCATCGCATAAACACCCCTGATGCCATCCTTTAGGCCGACCATGTATAACACATTGTCCCAAACCGCCATATCACCCCTGATGGAAACAGAAAGCGGAAGCTCTGTTTTCTCCTCCGTTTCCAGATCAACAGCATAGCACGTTCTTTCAGAAAACGGCCCTGCTGCTCCACAATAATACAACATATTGCCGCTGACTGCCATTCCCCAGATATAATCCTTTGTTTGATAAACCGTTTTGACTTTTCCCGACTGCACATCTAGAGAACAGATGGTAGATGGCGCGTGCCAGACGTCACCGTTTTCGTCATCGCTTGCTTTCCGTCTTTCTGCATCAGAGGAATAAGAAAAATACACCTTTTTCGCTGCCGGATCACAGGTCGCAGTTCTGACAAAGCGATCATCCATTGCGTCAGGATATACGCGTTTTATCGTATTATCCTCCCAATCAAACAGGACCGGTTCCAACAGGTTATTCCCCAAAAACTGTGCAGACAGAAACAGCTGGTTTCCGCATTGAAAAATATAAGTCAGCGCGGCAAATTCATCCGTCAAGCGTTCTTCCTCGCCGGAGCGATACCGATACAGCTGATCGCCTTCCTCTCTTGCAGCAGAAAAGAAAATGCTATAGTTTGCCGACGAATAGCTTACGATTGGAAATGCCTCTCCGCCAGACAGGGCAGCGCCCTTTGCATGAAGCTTTTTCTCACCAATGTCATAGACGATGCAAATGCTTTCCATATCCTCCATCGTTTCATCTGTAAAATACGACTCTGTGATATTTAAATATGGCGATCTTTCCGGTGCTGCATCGTGCACAGCGGCACAGCCAGTTAGGCAGCTGAACAGGTATGCTATACCAATCAGAAATCGGAATATTCTTTTCTTCATTCTGCCATCTCCTTGTGAAACGGGAGTTGTTTATCCTTATAATACTATGTTTTTTAACTGTCGATCGGGGACATTTTTTGCAGGTAAACATGCGCTTATTTTCATGCAAACCATTTATAGATGAAAAAGAACCCGTATCCGGTGATGGTCGGATACAGGTTCATTT
>JAUNWG010000034.1 GCA_030540435.1 Eubacteriales bacterium | reverse complement strand
AACGGGACAATTTTAATTTTTATTTTGTCTGATAAAAAGTTGTATTCGCTTACTTATCTTCGATAGCCGCCTGTGCTGCTGCGAGGCGCGCGATCGGTACACGGAACGGTGAGCACGAAACATAGTTCAGGCCAACCTTATGGCAGAACGCGACCGAAGATGGATCGCCGCCATGTTCACCACAGATACCGAGTTTGATATCCGGACGGGTCGCTTTACCCTTCTGCGCCGCCAGCTGAATCAGCTGACCCACACCGTTCTGGTCAAGGCGTGCAAACGGGTCAGATTCATAAATCTTGGAGCTGTAATAGGAATCCAAGAATTTACCTGCATCATCGCGAGAGAAGCCAAACGTCATCTGCGTCAGATCATTCGTGCCGAAGGAGAAGAATTCTGCTTCTTCTGCAATTTCATCTGCCATCAGTGCAGCGCGCGGAATCTCGATCATCGTGCCGATATGATACTGCATGTCAGAATTTTTCTCAGCCTTAACCTGTTCCGCAACCGCAACAACGACATCCTTGACATATTTGAGTTCCTTCTTGTCTCCAACCAACGGGATCATAATCTCCGGTGTGATGGTCTTACCGGTCTCCTCCTGCACCTCGATCGCCGCTTCCATAACTGCACGCGTCTGCATTTTTGCAATCTCCGGATAGGTGACAGCCAGACGGCAGCCACGGTGGCCCATCATCGGGTTGAATTCATGCAAGTCGTCGCATTTCTGCTGTACCTGCTCCGGTGTCATACCCATATCCTCTGCTAACGCCTTAATATCCTCCGGATCAGTAGGAACGAACTCATGCAGCGGTGGGTCAAGATAACGTACCGTCATTGGACGACCATCCAGCGCTGTATACATTGCCTTAAAGTCGCCTTTTTGGAACGGAAGCAACTCGTTCAGCGCAGCTTCCCGCTGTTCCGCAGTATCAGAAAGGATCATCTTGCGAATCTTCGGAATACGTTCCGGGTCAAAGAACATGTGCTCCGTGCGGCACAGTCCAATGCCCTCTGCGCCCAGACGGACAGCATTTGCAGTATCTGCCGGTGTGTCTGCATTTGTGCGAACGCGCAGACGGCGGAACTCATCAGCCCATGCCATGATGCGGCCAAAGTCGCCGCCAACAGAAGCATCCTGTGTTTCGATCAGGCCCTTATAAATCTTACCGGTCGAACCGTCAAGCGAAATCTCGTCACCCTCATGGAAGGTATAACCACCGAGGCTGAATACCTTGGCTTCTTCATCAATGGAAATATCACCACAGCCGGATACACAGCAGGTGCCCATGCCGCGTGCAACAACTGCCGCATGGGAGGTCATGCCTCCGCGCACGGTCAGAATGCCTTCTGCCGCATGCATACCTTCGATGTCCTCCGGGGAAGTCTCCAGACGGACAAGAACAACCGCCTCGCCGCGCTCCTCATGTGCTTCCTTTGCTTCTTCCGCAGAGAAATAGACCTTACCTGCTGCTGCGCCTGGCGATGCCGGGAGTGCCTGTCCAATGACCTCACCATTCTTCAATGCCTGTGCAACGAAGGTAGGATGCAGCAGCTGATCCAGACTCTTTGCCTCAATACGCAGAACCGCTTCCTCTGGTGTGATTTTACCCTCATCTACCAGATCACATGCAATCTTGATCGCTGCCGGAGCAGTGCGCTTGCCATTTCTGGTCTGGAGGAAGAACAGACGTCCCTCCTGAATCGTAAACTCCATGTCCTGCATATCGCGGTAATGGTTTTCCAAGCGCTCTGCAATTTCCATAAACTGTTCATAGCACTGCGGCAGATCTTCAGCCAGCTTGGAGATCGGCTGCGGGGTACGGATACCTGCAACGACATCCTCGCCCTGTGCGTTAATCAGATATTCGCCAAAAATACCCTTTTCACCGGTAGACGGGTCACGTGTGAAAGCAACGCCGGTACCGGAGGTATTACCCATATTGCCGAATACCATTGCCTGTACATTTACTGCGGTGCCCCAATCACCCGGAATATCATTCATACGGCGGTATACAATAGCACGTGGATTGTCCCATGAACGGAACACCGCCTTGACAGCTTCCATCAGCTGGACCTTCGGATCCTGTGGAAATTCTGCACCCATCTTTTCAGCATAAATTGCCTTATACTTGGCAATGACTTCCTTCAAATCCTCTGCTGTCAGGTCGGTGTCATATTTTGCGCCCTTCGCCTGCTTGATGCTATCCAGAATACCTTCAAAGAAGGTCTTGCTCATCTCCATGACAACGTCCGAGAACATCTGGATAAACCGCCGGTAGGAATCATATGCAAAGCGCGGATTGCCGGTCTTCTGCGCAAAACCCTCCACCGAGATGTCATTTAAACCGAGATTCAAAATCGTATCCATCATGCCCGGCATAGAAGCGCGTGCACCAGAACGGACAGAAACCAGCAACGGATCATTCGGATCACCGAATTTCTTGCCCTGCTTTACCTCCAGCTTTGCCAGTGCTTCAAAAATCTGATCGATAATTTCCTGAGAAATTGCCTTGCCCTGATTATAATAATCTGTGCACGCCTCAGTTGTCACTGTAAAGCCATTTGGAATTGGCAGACCAAGATTGGTCATCTCTGCCAGATTCGCGCCCTTGCCGCCCAGCAGCTCGCGCATGTTTGCATTGCCCTCTGCAAATTCATAAACCCATTTTTTCATCTTACTCATCCTCTCAATATTTTACACATACACCTTTAATAGACAGGAATGCTGCGCTTCCTTCATACCTTCATCCATCTGCAGCAAAAGTGTCTGTTACAAAATTATACCTACATTATGAACAAATTGCAACCATTATTGCCATTTTCACAAATATTTTCCAAACATTCCATAAATCTACCGCAAATTGCCCAAAATCGACCTCTATAATTTAAACGAATCTAGGTCGCAGGATGTTTTGCGGCAGTCAGCTGGAACGCGGGTAAAGCAAAACAGCGAGGTCGTCCACCCCTTTTTGGCTTCCGTCTCGCTGTTGTTTTATTTTTCATAAATATGCGCGGCGCTGATATTCTCCATTTTTCGATGGAGAATATGTACGCGCCATATTCCAATTTAATACGCATCAAAATATTTCTGTAATCTTTCTGCAAACTGTCCGATATGTAATCCATCTACAAAAGAGTGATGGGCTTGCACAGAAACAGGCATGCCTACTTTCCCGTCTTTCTCATGGTATTTTCCCCAATCAAATAACGGTGTCGCATTGTCTTTCCTTCCCGCATTCGTATGCGAAATATGCGTGTACGTTACCCAAGGCATCGGCGAACACTGAAACACATCATTTCCCAACGGGCCAGTAAAATATTCCTTCTGTTCCTCCGCTGTTTTCACAGCCAATGCTACATATTCTTTTATCCCATCTATCATCGGAACAGTAACGACTTTAAACAACTCAGTTTCTCGATTCAAATAGGTAAACGCAGTATCAATATGGTCAAACAAAACGATTTGCCCATCCAAAAACCGATATCGGAATGCTTCGATCTCGTTCGCGCACTTGCAAACCGCATACACCATTGCCATCGTAAAGGAAAGCCCCTGTTCCTTTGTCTTTCGTTTGAAATTCGTAATATCCACCTCAAAGGTCACGCAAAAAGCAGGTTCCACGCTGTTCCGAAAAACCATGCAGTGCATTGCCCGTTCCCAGTGTTTCTCATCGACCACTTGATAATTGTTCGCCATATTCCGCCTCCATATCCCGATTCACATATATCTGCCGGCATACGCTGCTTTCGCTTTTCTGGTTATTTCTGAAATAAAAGCTGTTTTTGCATCTGTATATCCATCGCGGTCATACTCATATGTTTTCCAAAGTGCTAACTTTAATTTTTCATATTCTTCTGCTACATCAGCATGCTCATTTAAATAATCTCTGAAATACAGCTCGTCGTTGTCTCCGGCGTATCTCAAATGCAAATGGAATACCTTTTCTGCAAATCCGCTTGCGGTATAGCCTTTATTGAAAGATATTCTACTATCACTCCGGCTCATGCACAGATACCCATTTTCAGTGAAAATATCGCAGATGGCTTGCATATCCATCTGCTCTGTTATTTGCACAAGAATATCAATGATCGGCTTTGCCCATATCCTCTGTACGGCGGTACTTCCTATATGAGAAATCTGTATTGTCGGATACTGCGGGAGAATCGAAGAGAGCAACATATGTTCTTCATCGTACCACGCTTCCCAACACGCTTGATGCTCTGTCAAAAAGATAGGAAATAAATGCCACAATTCCTCCCGTGTCATTTCAGACAGCGGTTTGCTCATTGTTTCCTCCAGTTCCCTTTTGTGAGGCAGTTAACATGCTCGGTACGAATATCATCCATCAATTCCCAATAAACATCCTTGTTCGTATGATGATATACAAAACCGCATTTCTCCTGTACTCGTTTCGATTTGATGTTGCCGTCAAAATATGCGCACCAGATCTTTTCCAGTCCCAAATCTGCAAAGCCATACTGTATCAATGCCTTTGCCGCTTCTGGAATCAAGCCCTGTCCCCAGAAGGGTACGCCGATCCAATACCCAATCTCCGCTTCTGCATCCGACAAAGTAAGATTACTTTCTTTCCCAATCATCAGCCCGATACTGCCGATTGCCTTGTTATCCTCTTTTAAGCACACGGCATAGGTTTCCTCTGCGGACAACACATCCCTGATGATCTCCCTGCTGTTTGCTACACTGGTATGCGGCGGCCAACCTGCAATCGGTCCCACAGCCGGGTCCTTGGCATAGTGATATAGGCTCTCCGCATCCGATGGGGACCACGGGCGGAGAATCAGCCTTTCCGTTTCTATTGTCATCGTAACATCCTCCTTTCAGCATTGCGATTTCTTTCTATAAATCGCAAGCCATGATATATTCTTCGTCATGTTCATCCACTATTTGAAATCCAACACGTTGATACAGTTTCACTGCGTAATTGGCTTTTTGTACAGAAAGCGACACGCTTTTATAGCCCTTCTGTTTTAACAGGCAAAGCATTTCCCGCAGCATGGCGGTGCCGATACCATACCCTCTGTACTCTTTATAAAGCGATATCGCAAGTGATGGTGTGTCATTATCTATGTGACCATAGTCATCCATGATGCGAGTCCATACCGCTCCTATTACGTTGTCACCGCTCTCCGCAAGCAATGCCATATCATCGTCTCGTGCTCCAAAATCAGCCACATACACCTGCAATTCAGATGCTTGTATGATCGATCTGGGCGGAGCTGTCATACCCTCTGGTATAAATATCGCTTCATATAAAAAATCGTCAAGCAGATGTGCCTCATCCCGATGCAATTCTCTGATTTTATAGTCCATTATCCAAGCTCATTGATTCAATTTCTCTTTCAATTGCTTTGCAGGCTTGAAAACCGGGACGGTTGCCGCAGGGATCGAAATACTCGCGCCAGTAGACGGGATGTGCCCTGTCCGCGCGGCGCGCTGTTTGGTATCAAATGTGCCGAAGCCGGGAATTGTGAGCCGTTCGCCCTCTGCTAGCACATCGCCCAAACAACAGAATATCGCATCAAGGATGTGCTCGGTGTCCTTCTGGGTCATTCCGGACCGCGCAGCGACCTGTTTGACAAATTCTGATTTCTTCATTCTCTGTTCTTTCCTTCGTTCCAAAACGCTGTCATTTCCTGTAGTGTCAAATCCTTTATCTCTTTGCCCTGTGCTGCCGCTCCCTGTTCTACATAGGAAAACCGGCGAATAAATTTTTCCGTCGTATTGTTCAGTGCACTTTCCGGGTCTGTATCCGCAAAACGTGCTACCTTGACCGCAGCAAACAACAAATCACCGACCTCCTCCGGCAGGTCACCGTCGCCATTGACTGCCCGTCTGACCTCATCCAGCTCCTCCTGCACCTTATCCAGCGCACCGCTGATGTCCTTCCATTCAAAGCCAGTCTTTGCCGCCTTGTGCTGCACCTTTTCCGCACGGATGAGCGCTGGCAGTGTACGCGCTACACTGTTCAGCGTATCTGTCGCACTCTCCTGCTTCTTCTCGGTCTTTTTTAAGGCATCCCAATTGTTCAAAATCTCCTCTGTCGACGCGACATCGACATTTTTGAATACATGCGGATGACGGTAGATCATCTTCTTGCACACGCCGTCTGCGACATCATCCATATTGAATCTGCTCTGCTCTTCTTCGATGCGGGCATGAAATACGACCTGAAGCAGAACATCGCCCAGCTCTTCCTTGAGCAGCGCGGAATCCTCGTTGTCTATCGCTTCACATGCCTCATAAGTCTCCTCGATAAAATTGCGGCGGATACTGTGATGATCCTGCTCCCGATCCCACATGCAGCCATTTTCACCACGCAGAATCTTCACGATCTGCAGCAAATCATCAAATGTATAGCGTTCCTTTATTTCAAAATCCATAATCGTATTGTTCCTTTCGTTATTGCAGGCGCATCCATCGCGCCAGCCTTTTCCCGCCCGGCAAAGGCAGGATATCCTCCGCTTCCAGTGCATGGAACACCGCCAGCAGAATAAAATAAACGGGCACTGCTGCGCATACCGTCAAAATCACTGCCACACGAAGTCCAATCGCTGCCTCTAGCTTTTGATATAGCCATAGAACAGATACCGCCATGCCGCAGGACGCTGCCAATGGCCGAAATAGTGCCTTTCCGAGCGGCGGCGTCCAATGGATCAGCTTTCTGATGGAACCCAAATTGCACAACAATATCACACCGTAGCATACAAGTGTACCAATCGGCGCGGCAGCAATATTATATTCCGGCTGCCCTGCCAGCCAGAAGCTGACGGCAAACTTCAAAGAGCATCCTGCTGTCATTGCATATACTGTCAAATCTGGGCGTCCGAAGGATTGCAGCACAGAGGTCGTCACGGCAGACAGTCCAACCAGCGGCTCCGCAATGCCAAGCAGGCGCAATAGCGGCTCTGCTGTTGCAATCCCGCGCGGCTGTGAGGCAAACAACGCCTGTAACAGCGGATTGGAAAGCACAAATAATCCTGCGCCACATGGCAGGCAGACCAACAGCGTCAGCCGCATAGACGATGTGATAAGCCGACGGACCTGTGCGGTATTTCGCCGCGCATGCGCCGCTGAAAGCGCAGGCAGCACGCTCACCGATACCGAATTGGACAATGCTTGCGGCAAATTGAATAATGTCATTGCCATACCGGTATAAGCGCCATATGCTGCAACGATTTCCGCGGAAGAAAACCCCGCCGCAGGCAATCGGCGGTAAATCACCGCCATGTCCAGAAATCCAGAAACCGTCATGACTGCTGCGCCCAAGGTAACCGGGACCATCAGCTGGAACAGCTGCGGAAGGGCGGAAGGCGCTTTTTGCCGATGGAATATCACATTCCATACGCCCCGCCGTGCGCTCCACAGCAGATAGCAAACGGCAAACAGCTCGCCGCAGGTAACACCAATTACCGCACCTACCGCCGCACCAGTGATGCCGTAGCCTTCATCCAGCAACTTTTGCGCCAGTACAAGTCCGACAAGCAGCTTTCCGACCGCTTCTGCGACCTGCGAAACTGCCGTCGGCACCATATTTCCTGTGCCTTGATACCAGCCGCGCAGCGCTGCTTCCACTGTCACCAGAAAAACAGCCGGAGCGATCGCCACAAGGCACCATACCGCATCCTTCTCGCCAAACAACTGGCAGAGCAATGGTGCAAAGCCCGCCAGTCCGGCAGACAATGCCAGCGCCAATGCGCCGAATACAGCTGCGGCATGTACAACGACAGCCTGTGCCCTGCGGCGCTCCCCCATCGCAAGTGCTTCTGACACCAGATGGGATTCTGCGATCGGCAGTCCGGCTGCCGCAACGACAAACAGCAGCGAAAAGAACTGCATCGCAAATGCAAACAGTCCCATGCCGCTGTCGCCGATTAAATTTGTCAGCGGGATCTTAAACAGTGCACCCAGCACTTTGACGATCACGCTGGAAACCAGCAGCGCCATTGCGCCGCCAATAAAGCTTTCCTTTCCCTTCATGCACCGCTCCTCCTCTGTCTATAGACAAAGGTATGATGCACAAAAAGCGGTTAGAAGCCTGTCATTACATTTTTATTGTATGAAAATCTTACAGCTGTGCACCACAGCTGCTACAAAACGCATCGCTATCGGAACAGCTCTTGCCGCAGTTCGGACAGGTCGTATTGGCCTTGACCTCACGCAGACGGGCACGAATCGCAGCGATTTTATCCAGCTTTTCATCGATCAGACCCAGCTTGATCTGCATATCCTCCTGATCCGCTTCCGCACCGATATGGACATTATAGACGATTTTTCCGATCTCCTTATACAGAATTTCAATTTCTGTATTCAGATCAAAAATTTGCAGGTTCAGTTTGGTAGTCTCCATCACCGTTACAGCAGTCCGGCTGGCAGAGTCTGCTGCCTGCGCTGCAATCACACTGGAACGATTTGCAAAGAGTTCCGCAGAAACCTTTGCCTTTTCAATAAAATCGCTTACCTTTTTATCCATATTGAAAAACTCCTTCCTTCTCTGCCGCAGCTGCGGCATCCTGTTGTTATTGTTATCCAATAAATTCATGCATAATAGACTGCTCCGGAATGAGGCTTACATCGTCGAGCGGCTCAAAAAGCGCCAATGCATCTACCAATTCCGTTAAGCCTGCATCTATCATTTCCTGATGATAGGGTGCTGCATCCACGCGCAGCTGATTCATCAGGACACAGTCTTCATAATTCAGATAGGTATTTACAATAAAGTCCGCGGATGGGATATACGGACGGATGTACAGCCTTTCGCCCCGCCGTACCGAACGCCACATTTCAATGGTTTCCGGTATGGGAGAATCGCGGAAATTCTTATCACGGATCGAGCGGCGGACAAATCGTAGCACATGCGGCGCGAGCCGCTGCTGTTTGGAAATGACCACCTCTGTACCGATCGCCATATAAACGCCGATGGCATTCTGCTTCACCGCCCCCATGATGACATCATTTAATGCATGGATGCCTTCAATGACAGCGATCTCTCCCCTGTTCAGCCGCATTTCCTCTCGTTCATCCAAACGCTTGTGCGTCATAAAATCATACTTGGGAATCTCGATCGTCTCACCCTCACACAGGGCAGACAGATGTTCACTCAGCAGCGGCAGATCCATACACAGCGGTGACTCCAGATCAGCTTTGCCGTTTTCATCCTTTGGAACATCATACTCATTCCGGCTCAGGTAGTAATCATCCATAGAAATGGAATGGGAGTGTACTCCCCTGCGCTCGATCGCATCACGGATGCGGCGCGCTGTCGTTGTCTTTCCGCTGGAAGATGGTCCATTGAGCAGCAGGATGGTACGGTCACTGCCGTTCTCGCAAATACGTTCCGCCATACTCTCAATTACATTGGTATAAGACTGCTCACAAGAGGCAATAAACTCTGCCGGATCACGGCGCATTCGTTCATTGATCTCATCCAGCTTAATATGAAACATTCAAATCCCTCACATTTCTGTAAGCGGCTTTTCCAGTCATGTCTGCTGTTTGATTTGCGCAGCCCATTCCAGAATTGCCTGTTTCCCTGCATTGATTTTTTCCAGAGAAACATTGTATTCATATGGGTACTTTGGATTATTGATGCGTCGGATTTTCTGCCCGTCTGTTCCCAGCAGCTTGGTCACACCACCTGCACCCAGTGAAACGATGGTCTGTAATTCTTCCATCATATAAATATTATATTTACATTCATAGCCAAGCCTGCACCAGCCGACATTTTCAAAGCCGCCTGCCATAAATTTCTGGCGATACAAATAATACGGCGCATATCCGGCAGCTGTCAGCTTTTTGGATGCAATATCCAACATCTGGCGAACGGTATCCTGCTTCTCTGCATTCTGTGTGCGGTCATGCCGATCTGCGCCGCGTTTGGCGGCAAGCGTATGCACCGTGATATTTTCGGGATTAAGCGAAATGAGCATGTCAATGGTATGCGCAAAGCTCTCCGGTGTGTCGCCGTCCAATCCGGCGATCGTATCCATATTTATGGCATGAAAGCTGATCTTCCGTGCGATCTCATACGTATCCAGCACTTGCTGTGCGCTATGGTGCCGTCCAATTGCAACCAGAACAGCATCATTCATCGACTGCGGATTGATTGAAATACGATCAACATTGTATTGTCGGAGCACGCGCAGCTTTTCCTCCGTAATGGTATCCGGACGACCCGCCTCCACAGTAAATTCCTCCATAGCGCTGAGGTCGAACGCGCCCCGCACCGTGGAGAGCAGCCGTTCCAGCTGCTCAGCAGATAGGGTCGTCGGCGTTCCGCCGCCAATGTACATGGAAACGATGCGCAGACCTGCCTGACGCAGAATTTCGCCTGTGTGAACGATTTCGCCGCACAATGTGTCCAGATATGCCGCCATCAGCTTACCGGCCTTTTCAATGGCATGGCTGACAAACGAGCAATAGCTGCACCGTGACGGACAAAACGGGATACCGATATAAATGGAGATATCATTGGGCTGCAATTTGTTTTTACAATCCAGCGCAATGCCCGCTGAACGGATCGCCAGCGCCCGCCGCGCCGCAGAGACATGATACGTGTCTGTCATCAACTGCGCTACCTGCGCCGGCGAATAGCCTTTCTCCATAAAACCACGGGCAAATTTCGCCGGTCGCACACCCGTGAGCGCGCCCCACTCCGGCACATGATCCAGAAACGGTACTGCGGCATCATATATCGCCAGCTTGAGCGCATGTGTCTGTGCACGTTTGGTCTGCGCCGGATCGTCATACCTCGGTGCACGCTTTTGTGTACAGATCTGCCTGCCGTCTCGGATGCAGCAGACGCGGATACAGGTTTCCATGCCTATCGGCTCGACAGAAACGCCAATCGCATCCGTACCCTCCGGTATCAGCTCCGTCCGTTCGGGCAGCTCTGCCGGAAACAGGTTCAACAGCATATCGCGGATCGGATGGTCGTTTTCCAGACCTTGAACCGTATAGATCATTCCTCTATCGCCTGACGCATATACGGATTAGATGCGCGTTCCTGTTGCAGCGTGGACAACCCTTCATGCCCCGGCAGCACCTGATAATCTCCCGGCAGCTCATACAGCTTTTTCAGCGATTTGAGCATGGTACCCCAGTCGCCGCCCGGCAGGTCGATACGCCCGCACGACTGGCGGAACAGCGTATCACCGGTGAACAGCACCTGATCATCCAGCAGGATGACGCAGGAGCCCGGCGTATGTCCCGGTGTGGCAAAATACTTCGCCGTCATGCCGCCAAATGTGACTTCCGTTCCTTCCTCAGCCCAGATGTCTGCGCCGGGGAAGTCGAAGCGCTGCATCAGCTGACGACCATATGCGCCAAACGCTGACAGCGCGGTATTCGCATCGAACAGGTATTCATCCTTTTTGCTGACCACAACCTGTGCCCCTGTTGCCTGTTTAATCGCACCGACTGCAAGGATATGGTCAAAATGCGCATGTGTCAGCAGGATATACTTTAGCTGGATACGTTCCTTTTCGATCTCCGCCAGCAGTCTGTCCGCGTTATCACCCGGGTCTATGATCGCGCCTTCGTGTGTTTCTTCATCATATACCAAATAGCAGTTTGTCGAAACATCTCCGACAATAAATTGCTTGATCTGCATAAGCTCTCCTTTATTTCTTCCGAATCATCTCATCGGTGTCCAAAATAATGGTCACCGGTCCGTCATTGCACAGCGAAACCTTCATATCTGCACCAAATTCGCCGGTCTGTGTTTCCACCCCCAGCCCACGGCAGCAGGCTACAAAATACTCATATAATTCCTTTGCCTTGTCACCCTTTGCCGCGCCAGTGAAGTTGGGCCGTTTACCCTTGCGGCAGTCGGCAAACAGGGTAAACTGGCTGACTGCCAGAATTTTGCCGCCGACATCTGCAAGCGCAAGGTTCATTTTATCATTTTCATCCGAAAAGATACGCAGCCCGACACACTTCCGCGCCAGATAAAGCGCCTCTTCCGCAGTGTCCTCCGGACCAACGCCCAGCAAGATCAGAAATCCTGTTCCGATCTCGCCACTTACTTCGCCATCAATCGTCACGCTCGCATGGGTGACACGCTGTAATACTGCACGCATTGTCTGCCCTCCTTATGCTGTCTGACGCACGACGTTGACAACGCCGCGCAGACTGCGCAGCCGTTTGGTCAGGGCATCCAGCTGTGCCAGACCAGTGACATCAATAACGATATTGATAATGCCATAGCCCTCCGACAGCGTTTTACCGTTAAAGTCGCGGATATTGATATGGTTGTTCGCCAATGTCTGAAGCACATCATTCATGACGCCCATACGGTCATTGGTTGTAATCTGCAGCGCTGTGCTGAAGCGTCCCTTGACCTCGATATGGTTTTCGTCCCACGAAACCTTGACCCATCGGTCTCTGTCGTCCGGATTGCTGTTTTTGACATTTACACAATCCTTGCGATGCACAGAAATGCCATATCCGCGGGTGATGTAGCCTACAATATCATCTCCCGGAACCGGTGTGCAGCAGCGGGCAAACTTCACCTTACAATTGCCGCCGATATCCTCTACAATGACACCAGATTCCGAATGCGTGTGCTTCACGCGCTCCGTTAGCGGCTGGCGGACATTTTCCCGCTTCCTTGCACGGATCACCTCATCCTTGACCTTGTTGATTACCTTCGTAACTGTGACACCGTGATAGCCGATCGCTGCATACAGCTCTTCGAGCGACGGATAACCGAACTTTTTCAGTACATTCTCCTGAATTTCCGGACTTTCCATAAAATGGCTGTACAACAGATTGGAACGCAGCTCACGGTTGAGGTCCTCGCGTCCCTGTTCAATGTTTTCCTCACGACATTCTCGTTTAAACCACTGCTTAATTTTATTTCGCGCTTCCGAACTCTTTATGATATTCAGCCAATCGCGCTTCGGGCCATGTGTTTCCTTTGAAGTCAGGACTTCTACAATATCGCCATTTTGCAGTACGCTATCTATCGGCTGGATGCGGCCATTGATCTTACAGCCTACCATGCGGTTGCCGACAGCAGAATGAATGCCATAGGCGAAGTCGATCGGGGTAGATCCAGCCGGCAGGTTTACCACATCCCCCTTCGGGGTAAATACAAATACCTCATCTGAGAACAGGTCGACCTTGATCGCCTTGATAAAGTCCTCTGCTTCGGTATCCTGCTGGGATTCCAACAGCTGGCGAATCCATGCATAAGTTTCCTCATTGTCGCTCTTTTCCACGCCCTGTTTATACTTCCAATGCGCCGCAACACCGTATTCTGCCATCTCATGCATTTCCTTCGTGCGGATCTGTACTTCAAACGGTACACCGGAGCGTCCAATGACAGTTGTATGAAGCGAGCGGTAGCCGTTCGGCTTCGGTGTGGAAATGTAGTCCTTAAAGCGTCCCGGAATCGGCTTATACAGGTCGTGTACGTAGCCGAGGACATTATAGCAGTCTGCTACCGATTCTACAATAACACGCACAGCGCAGATATCATAGATTTCATCTACGCTCTTATTCTGCGCATACATTTTGCGGTAAATGCTGTAAATATGCTTGACGCGCCCGGAAATCGAATTTTTAATGCCGCTATCATTCAGCTTTTTGCCAACGGTTTTCTTGATGCGCTCCAGCATTTCTTCATGCTCAGGACGCTGCCGTTCCAAACCGTCCACGATCTCCTGATAGCCCACTGGATCAAGGCGCTGTAACGATAGATCCTCCAGCTCCCATTTCACCCTCTGCATACCGAGTCGGTGTGCGATTGGCGCATAAATCTCCATCGTTTCCAAAGCTTTGGAGCGCTGTTTTTCTTCCGTCATAAACTGGATCGTGCGCATATTGTGTAGGCGGTCTGCCAGCTTGATCAAAATAACGCGGATGTCCTTTGCCATTGCGATCAGCATTTTGCGCAGATCCTCCATCTGCTCCTGTTCCTTGGAATAATGCAAACGGCCCAAACGGGTAACGCCATCCACCAGCTCTGCAACCGATGTTCCAAATTTTTCCTCGATCTGTGCATATTGAAAATCGGTATCCTCCATACAGTCATGCAACAGACCTGCACAGATGGAATCCGTATCCAATCCCATCTCAACAATGATCTCGGCGACCGAAACAGGATGAATGATATACGGATCGCCGTTTTTGCGCTTTTGACCCTCATGCGCCGCATTTGCACATTCATATGCCGCACGGATCTTCTCCACATCAGCAGTTGGATTCTGCTTCTGTACGCGCTCGATTAAAAAATCAATTTTGGTTTTTATATCCATATGCTTACTCCCCGGCAGTTGCCTACTGCTCTGCCGTACTCTGTTGTTTTCTCTGCCGCAGGGTTGCCAGAACGACGGATTTTGAAATATCTGCCTTTCCCTTGAACGGACGCAGCCTGATATGTAGCAGATTATTTTTGAAATGATAGCTCAGCAGGCAGCTTTCAGAAAATACGTCCAGACAGACAAATAATTTTCCAATGTTTATCAGCCTGCGTGATTCATAAGAAATCCGACGGGAAAGCGTATTATACGGTGCGGTCAGCCGTCCGCCCTCTGCCCTTGAGATGATATGCCGCCAAACAGCAACCAAATCCGCCCGGTCTGGATACATCTGGTTGACCTGTACATCTGTCAGCTCTTTCCCATCGATAAACGCAGCATAGGTCGACAGAAAATGATGATCCTTTTCCAGCTCACAATCACTCAATCGGATATCCTTGAGCATCAGCTGGATATTCTGCCTTCCACGGAAATGATTGATCTCCAGACTAAACGCAGCATCACAGATATCGCCCTCTACCACCGGGCAACCGCCGGAACCGGTGCCGAACAGCATGGCAGTAAACCGTTTTCCGCCCTTGATAAGCGACATTTTCAAATGCTTGTCACTGGAAATCGGCGTGATCTCCTCAACGGTCAGCTCACGGATCGCAAAAACCGGTTCACGATTTCCCATACCGTATGGCTCCAATATGCTGAGGTCTCGAATCTCCTCCAGTGAAATGTGATCCGGTGAGATCAGGCAATCAATGTCCACCACCGGCATCAGATCCTCATCATTGATATTTTCCCGTGCATACTGGCAGATACTCTGCTTAAATGCAGGCAGGTTTTCCCTTGTAATGGTCAAACCGGCTGCCAGCGCATGGCCGCCGAACTTTTCCAGGTATTCTGCACTGTTTTCCAGTGCTTCGAATAAATTAAAGCCATTGACAGAACGTCCAGAACCTTTGCCTTGGTCACCGTCAAGTGAGATCAGCACGGTCGGACATCCATACCGGTCGGAAATACGCGATGACACGATACCGATGACACCATGATGCCAGTTTTCGCCCCACAAAACGATCATCCGGTCCCGCTGTGGATTATATTCTTTCTGCAGCGCCTCAAATGCCTGATTTAAAATAATATTTTCCGCATTCTGCCGTTCCTTATTCTGGCAGCACAGCATTGCGGCGATATCTTGTGCACGCATCGGATTGTCCGTCAAAAACAGCTCCGCTGCCTGATCGGCACACCCCATGCGCCCGGCTGCATTGATACGTGGCGCCAACGTAAAACTGACTACCGTAGAGGTCATACGTCGAGTCTCCACACCAGCTTCCCGCATCAGCATCCGCAGCCCCGGATTCTCCGTCTGCTGCAGCAGCGCCAGTCCATACGAAACAATCACGCGGTTTTCACCCTGCAGCAGCATGACATCGGCAATCGTACCCACAGCAACAAGGTCAACATACGATGCCATAACATCCTGCAGGTTCTCCGGCCCCTCCATTGCACAGACCAGCTTGAATACAACACCGACACCTGCCAGATCCTTGAACGGATACTGGCTGTCCGGACGCTTCGGATTGACGACTGCCAACGCATCCGGCATATCTGATTTGCATTCATGGTGGTCAGTAATAACGACTTTCAGCCCGATTTCCTTTGCATAGGCAATTTCCTCCGCGGCTGTAATGCCGGAATCCACCGTAATAATCAGCGAGACACCTTTCTGCCGCAGTGACAGCAGCGCCGCCTTGTTCAGGCCATAGCCCTCAGTAATCCTATCCGGGATGTAGTAGCTACACCGCACACCGCGGCTTTTCAAATATCGAACCAGCACACAGGTCGATGTGATGCCATCAACATCATAATCACCAAAAACCGCAATCTGTTCGCCCTTTGCAATGGATTCCTCAATGGCATCCACTGCTTTTTGCATATCCGGCAGGAGCAGCGGGTCATGCAGACCGGACAAGTCATGGCTGAGGAACGCCTGTGCCTTCTCCGGTGTATCCATGCCGCGGGCACATAGAACGGCTGCCGTCAGAGGGGAGTATCCACACGTTTTCATCAGATTTCGGATCGCATCACCCTTCGGTCTGGCAATGTTCCACTTTTTTGTTTTCATTGCAACTCCTCTTTTTATTCTAAGTTGACATTATTATAACAAAAAAACCACACTCTCACAAGATTATAGACAAAATTACGAAAAAGCAGTAAAAAATTTGATTAAAAAAGTACTGTGCGCAGCTGATATAAAAACAAATCGGCTGACAGAGCCGTTTCCGTTCTCCGTCAGCCGATCATATGGTCACTTTTCCAGATATTTTTTCAGATATTGTCCGGTATAGGAAGCCTCACACTGTGCAACTTCCTCCGGCGTGCCGGTGCAAACGATCGTACCGCCGCCATCGCCACCCTCTGGGCCAAGATCTATGATATGGTCGGCAACCTTAATCACATCCAGATTATGCTCAATGACAACAATGCTGTTACCGCTATCTGCCAGCCGCTGTAACACATCGATCAAACGGTGTACATCAGCAACATGCAGACCGGTCGTCGGCTCATCAAGAATATACATCGTCCGCCCGGTTGAACGCTTGGAAAGCTCTGTCGCCAGCTTGACACGCTGGCTCTCACCGCCGGACAGCGTTGTGGACGACTGTCCCAAACGGACATAGCCCAGCCCGACCTCCTGCAGTGTCAGCAGGCGGCGGTAAATCTTCGGGACATTTTCAAAGAACCCTACTGCCTCATCCACAGTCATATCCAGCACTTCGGCAATGTTTTTGCCCTTATACCGCACTTCCAGTGTTTCCTTGTTATATCGTCTTCCCTTGCATACCTCGCACGGAACATAGACGTCGGGCAGGAAATGCATCTCGATTTTGAGCAAACCGTCGCCAGTACATGCCTCACAGCGTCCGCCCTTTACATTAAAGGAAAAACGTCCCGGACCATATGCACGCATTTTTGCATCCTGTGTCTGCGCAAACAGTGAACGGATATCGTTAAACAGCCCGGTATAAGTCGCCGGGTTGGAACGCGGCGTTCGTCCGATCGGAGACTGGTCAATGTTGATTACCTTATCCAGATTTTCCAAGCCGATCACTTCACCGAATTTACCCGGTCTGGTTTTGGCACGGTTGAGGTCAGCTGCCAGTTTTTTATACAAAATCTCATTGACAAACGACGACTTGCCGCTGCCCGATACGCCGGTCACACAGGTCAACATACCAAGCGGGATTGTGAATGTCTGCTTTTGCAGGTTATTCACCTCGCAGTCTGTAAAGGTCAATACGTTTCCGTTTCCAGCCCGTCGCGTCTGCGGCACCTCGATCTTCTTTCTGCCGCTGAGATATTGCCCTGTGATAGAATTCTCACATTCCAGCAGCCCATCAATATCGCCGGAGTAAATGATCTCGCCGCCAGCTGTTCCCGCTGCCGGACCGACATCAATAATATGATCTGCAGCATACATCGTATCCTCATCGTGCTCAACGACGATCAGTGTATTGCCAAGATCGCGCAGCCGTTTGAGCGTTGCCAGCAGTTTGTCATTGTCACGCTGGTGCAGTCCGATAGACGGCTCATCGAGGATATACAGCACGCCCATCAGTGATGCACCGATCTGTGTCGCAAGCCGGATGCGCTGGCTCTCGCCGCCGGACAGCGTAGCAGATGCACGCGCCAATGTCAGGTACTCCAGACCGACATTTTTCAAAAATCCAAGGCGCGCCTCCGCTTCCTTAAGAATGCGCTCCGCGATCATTGTCTGTTGTTCGGAAAGCTGCAAACCGTCGAGGAATTCTAGTTCCTTTCCAATCGATTTCTCGCAGAACTCCATGATATTCAGTCCACCGACCGTCACCGCCAGCAGTTCCTTTTTCAGTCGGCGCCCGCCACAATCCGGGCACGGAACTTCATTCATGCTCTCTTCGATCTCCACACGGGACCACTCAGATGTCGTTTCCGCATGGCGGCGCTCCAGGTTCCGAATGATGCCCTCAAACGGTTGCTCCATTTTCCCGCCAGAATATCGCGACACGCGCAGCAGGAGCTTTTCCTCCCCTGTGCCGTACAGCAGCGTATGAACTGCTTCCTTGCTCATCTGCTCCACCGGCGTATCCAAGTCAAACCCGTATTTCTTTCCCAGGGCATCATAATACATCCGCGCAATGCTGCCCCGGTCACAGTTGCTCCAGCCGCTCGCCTGAATCGCACCCTTGCGGATGGACAGCTTCGGATTTGGGATAATACGCGCCGGATCGATCTTCATTTGCATTCCTAGGCCGGTACAGGTCGGACACGCGCCATATGGGTTATTAAACGAGAACATGCGCGGCGTCAGCTCTTCAATCGAAATGCCACAGTCTTCGCAGGCATAATTCTGTGAAAAGGACAGCGTCTTGCCGTCTATGACATCAACCAATACCAGCCCGCCGGTCAGCGCGGACGCTGTTTCCACAGAGTCGTTCAGGCGGCTGCGGATACCGTCCTTGATGACCAGACGATCAACCACGATTTCAATGCTGTGTTTTTTATTTTTTTCCGGTTTGATCTCTTCCGAAAGATCATACATATTCCCATCCACACGGACGCGGACATAACCGCTCTTGCGGGCATCGTTAAAGATCTTCTGATGCTCGCCCTTGCGCTGGCGTACAACAGGCGCTAGTACCTGAATGCGTGTGCGCTCCGGCAGCGCCATCAGCTGGTCAATGATCTGATCAATGGTCTGCTGCCTGATCTCCTTGCCGCATTTCGGGCAGTGCGGTACACCGACGCGCGCCCATAGCAAACGCAGATAGTCATAAATTTCTGTAACCGTGCCAACCGTCGAGCGCGGGTTACGACTCGTCGTTTTCTGGTCAATAGAAATCGCCGGAGACAATCCCTCGATGTAATCCATATCCGGCTTGTCCATCTGTCCGAGGAACTGCCGCGCATAGGACGACAGCGATTCCACATACCGCCGCTGCCCCTCTGCATAAATGGTGTCAAAGGCGAGCGACGACTTGCCGCTTCCCGAAAGGCCGGTCAGCACGACCAGCTTGTCACGCGGAATCCATACCTCGACATCCTTCAGGTTGTGCTCACGGGCACCCTTTACGTGTATATATTCCTGCATAAATTGTTTTCTCCCGATTTATTCCTGTTCCAGTGCGCGAATCTGGTCGCGCAAATCCGCCGCCAGCTCAAATTCCAGCATTTTAGCAGCTTCCTTCATTTCCTTGCGAAGAATTGCGATCTGCTGCAGCCGCTGGGTCTTGTTCAGCTTGCGCTTACTGACCACCGCGCCAACCTCTGTTGACGGTGCGGAAATCTCGATAACATCGCGTACCTCTTTGACGATCGTCTTCGGCACAATACCATGTTCCTGGTTAAACTGTGCCTGGATTGTACGGCGGCGTTCTGTCTCCTTAATCGCCCGATCCATAGACGGTGTGACAGTATCTGCATACAGTATGACCTCGCCATTTGCGTTTCGCGCCGCACGTCCAATGGTCTGTACCAGCGAGGTCTCTGAACGCAGAAAGCCCTCCTTATCTGCATCCAGAATCGCAACCAGCGAAACCTCTGGTAAATCCAAGCCCTCACGCAGCAGATTGATACCGACCAGTACATCAAACAGCCCAAGGCGCAGGTCGCGGATGATCTCCATCCGTTCAATCGTTTTGACATCATGATGCAGATAACGCACACGAATACCTGCCGTTTCCAGATAGTCTGTCAGATCTTCCGCCATTTTGACGGTCAGCGTTGTGACAAGTACACGCTCTTTTCGCGCTGCACGTGCATTGATCTCGCCGATCAAATCGTCTATCTGCCCTTCGATGGGGCGGACATCGATCTTCGGGTCAAGCAGCCCGGTCGGGCGGATCAACTGCTCCACGATCTGGCTGGAACGGCTGCGTTCAAATTCTGCCGGCGTCGCGCTGACATAGATGACCTGATTGATGCGCTGCTGAAATTCCTCAAAATTCAGCGGGCGGTTATCCAGCGCGGACGGCAGACGAAAACCATTATCAATCAGGCTCTTTTTGCGCGCCTGATCGCCATGGAACATCGCACGCACCTGCGGCAGTGTGACATGCGACTCATCAATAATCATCAAAAAGTCCTTCGGGAAGTAATCCATCAGCGTATACGGTGCTGAGCCCGGCTCACGCCCTGAAAGTACACGGGAATAGTTTTCAATACCGCTGCAGAAGCCAATCTCCTGCATCATTTCCATATCATAGCGTGTGCGCTGTCCGATGCGCTGCGCCTCCACCAGCTTGTCATGCTCCTCGAACCACGCAACGCGCTCGTTCATCTCGCGTTCAATCTCCTGCAGCGCAACCTCCATTTTTTCCTTCGGCGTGACATAGTGCGACGCCGGATAGATCGCTGCATGCTGGACATCGCGCATGCGTTCCCCAGTCAGCGGATTTACCTCGCTGATGCGATCGATCTCATCACCAAAAAATTCAATGCGGTATGCAAAGGAATCGGTATATACCGGCCATATCTCAACGGTATCACCGCGCACGCGGAAACGATTTCGCTCAAAAGCGATATCGTTGCGTTCATACTGAATGTCGGTCAATCTGCGCATCAGCTTTTCATGCGAAATCTCCATGCCAGGGCGCAGGGATAACACCATATTTTTGTAATCGATCGGATCGCCCAGGGAATAAATGCACGAAACCGACGCAACGATAATGACATCCTCCCGTTCAAACAGCGATGACGTCGCGGAATGGCGCAGACGTTCGATCTCATCATTGATGGCAGAATCCTTCTC
The DNA here is from genome assembly GCA_030540435.1 of Eubacteriales bacterium. Classification (GTDB taxonomy): domain Bacteria; phylum Bacillota; class Clostridia; order Oscillospirales; family Butyricicoccaceae; genus Butyricicoccus_A. The sequence continues at coordinate 3,943 of JAUNWG010000034.1, read as the reverse complement.
GATATACGTATCTGTCGACGCAATATATGCCTCCGGCTGGTAATAATCATAGTAGGACACAAAAAATTCCACCGCATTATTCGGAAAAAACTCCCGCAGCTCAGAGCACAGCTGTGCTGCCAGCGTTTTATTATGCGCCAGAACAAGGGTCGGCTTCTGCACCGCCTGAATGATATTCGCCATTGTAAAGGTTTTTCCTGAACCGGTAACGCCCAACAGAGTCTGCTCCTCAAAGCCAAGCTGGATGCCCTGCGCGAGCTTTTCAATTGCCTGTGGCTGGTCGCCCGCCGGTTTGTATTCCGATACTATTTCAAACTTTGGCATACACTCGCCTCCTGTGCGATCTATTATACTACAGAACTGCTGCACATGCAAGAACAAATGTTCGTTTCCATTAATAGGTCCATTGCCCACCTGAAGCGAGTGAAAGCCATTTATCTTCCGCAACAATGATATGATCCACCAGCTCCACACTGACTTTTTTCAACAGCTCCCGCGTGGACGAAGTCTGTAAAATGTCCGCACGCGATGCACGACAGTCTCCGCGCGGATGATTATGCGCCAGCACTACGCTTGCCGCGTTATACTGTAATACACATTGCAGCAGCTTGCGCGTATCAATTTGTACGCAGGATGCGCTTCCCTGCCCAATCTCACAGACGCGGAGGATGCGGCAGCTGTTGTCTAGCAGTACGATTGACACCTGCTCCCGCGGTTTATCGATATAATAGCTGACCAGATACTCCGCCAGCTTTTCCGTACAATCATATTTCTTTTCCTGTATTTTTGACAGCTGATACCGCTGAAACAGCGGCGGCAAAATAGTTAACAGCGCCGCAACGTTGTCCCCCACGCCCTTTATTCTGCGAAGATCAGCAGGACTTGCCTCCAATACACCTGCCAGCGAGCCAAATTCATCGAGCAGCCGGTGTGCGAGAGGATTGACGTCGCCGCGCGGAATGGCATAATACAGCAGCAGCTCCAGCACCTCATGATCTGCAAAATTCTCCAAGCCGTTTTCCAGCAAACGTTTTCGCATCCGCTCGCGGTGGTTCTTGTGAACCTCTTCTGACATAACAGTTTCTCCTTTTCCTCTCAATACCATACCGTGCGCAGGCAAGCGATCGCCGGTTCAATATCCTGCTCGGAGATGCCAGCGCTGGATAAATAAAAATCTGCTTTTTCGACGGTCCTGCCGCCCAGCTGATAGGAGGACATCGGTATAATCCGCACGCCTGCCCGCAGTGCCTGTGCGCACATCTGCTCTGCATCACCTGCGCCGGAAAGGGAGACGACAACGTGCAGGCCGGTATCATTCGGCCGGACAACCGCTCGTGAACCGAAATGTTCCGCAAAAGCCTGTTCGATACGCGCATTCTTATGCGCATAAATACGGCGCAGGCGGCGCACCTGCTTTTCCAATCGTCCTTCTTCAATGAACCGCGCCATCGTCAGCTGCTCCATCGTGCTCGACGTCTGGTTGTAATGCGGTGCAACCGCACGATACAGTGGCAGCAGCCGCGGCGGCAATACCGCATAACTGATACGGATGGACGGCGGAAGCAGCTTGGAAAACGCGCCGAGATAAATAACGTTTTCGCCGGAATCCATTGCAGACAATGTGGCAAGCGGCTTGCCGGTGTACCGCAGCTCACCGTCATAATCATCTTCAAATAGGATCGCTCCATTTTTTTGCGCCCAGCGCAGCAGCTGCACGCGCTTATGCTGCGTCAGGCTTGCGCCAGATGGAAAAGAGTGCGACGGCGAAATATACAGCATATTCGCCTTCGACTGCTCCAACTCGGACAGGTTGATGCCGTGTGTGCCCCCACTGATGGAAACCATATCATATCCGTGATCCGCAAATACCCGATATCCCTTGCGAAAGCCCGGGTCCTCAAAGGCGATCCGCTGCCTGCTTTTATCAAACATCTCACACAGCACACCCAGCAGACTCTGGATACCTGCACTGATAACAACATGCTCCGCTGTCGTATATACGCCGCGCCCGGCTGAAAGATAGCGCGCGATTTGTTCCCGTAACGCCCATTCGCCCTGATTTTCACCATAGCCGAGAAATGGCGTGCTGTCCATCATGACCGAGCGTGACAGCTTGCGCCAGATATCAAAATCAAACAGCTCCGGATCCATATGCTGTCCGGAAAAATCATACCGGCACCGCTCAGGCGCAGGCTGGGGTTCTGGGGCCGGACATACCGGCTGTCGGTGCGGTACATCATTGACATAATATCCGCTCTGCGGCACACAATTGACGATGCCATCTGCGCACAGATGCTCATATGCCGTTTCCACTGTGGTGCGGCTGACCGCAGAATCGCGTGTCATCTGACGGATGGAAGGCAGGCGTGTACCCGACGCAAGCCGCCCGGCTTCAATTTCCTCCTTTATCTGACGGTACAGTTGGAGATACAGTGGCTTACTCATGCTTCACCCGAACCGGACGCGGTTCATGCACCCTTGCGGCACATTCCTCCAGCACATTGCGGCAGAACGCATTGTCTCGAATCTGCGGATATGGAATGGTCGGCTCTGGCTTCCCATCATGATGGCGCAGGGATTTCCCCATCCAGATGACATCCATCCATTTGCCGAATTTATACATACTGTTCTGATACGCGCCCATGCGTTCAAAGCCCATCGCCATATGGAACGCCATGCTGCGTGGGTTTGGACAGGTAATGCCGACGTAAATGCTGTAATAGCCCTGATATGCCAGAATTTCAAACAACGCGCTGTACAATGCCGACGCGATACCGCGGCGGTGACACCCCATGCGCGTATAGATCGACGTCTCGCACGACCACTGATAGCCCGCACGCTTGCGGTGTGGCGACGCATAGCCATAGCCGACAATACGCCCGTCTGCGACACAGCAGAGCCACGGTGTTTTCGCCGTATACGTCCGCATTCGACCGAGAAATTCCTCCAGGCTCGGCGGCTCATATTCACTTGTTACCGTTGTATTGACGACATATGGCGTGTATAAAGCCAGCATTTCCGCTGCATCTGCTTCGGTCGCCGGACGAATCATGATATTCTTCAATATCTAAACTTCCTCACATGAAAAACTTTTCTTTTGTCTTGACAAATACAGAGCTATTATATCATTTCATGCGCCATACGAAAAGACTTTTTCTCCTGTGCCAGCGCATTTTCCCTGCCGATCAAAGTAAAATATTAGCATTTTGCTAACAATCTGGCGGCAGCTTCTGATTGCTTCCGCTGATGCTGCATGATATACTGGAATGGAAGAAGGTGTTGTCATGAGGAATGTTCTGTTAATTACCATCAGCCGTCAGTTTGGCAGCGGTGGACATGCCATCGCGGAAAATCTGGCACATGCTCTGGATCTCCCGCTGTTTGACAAGGATGTGATCGCGCAGGCTGCCAAAGAATACGGTTTATACGAACGTGTCATGCAGGAAGACCATCCATCACCCACCAACAGCCTGCTGTTCTCTATCGCTACCAATATGTACCATCTCAACCGGGATAGTGTTTCCTTTGAACAGCGCGCAAGCATGGCGGAGGAAAAAACCATGCGCAATCTTGCGAAGGAAGGTCCCTGTATTTTCCTTGGGCGCGCTGCTGACGCTGTGTTTGCCGACTCTCCCGAACGGGTCAGCTTTTTCCTGCACGCGCCGCTGGAATGGCGCGTCAACCGCACAGCGCAGCAATACGATATTTCCGCACAGAAGGCGAAAAATATTGTCCGTCAAATGGACCGCAAGCGTGCCGCCTATTACGCAGACCGTGCGGACGGCAATTGGGGTAGCGCGGAAACGTATCATCTCTCCATCGATACCAGCCTGCTCGGCATGGACGGCACAACCGAACAGCTACTCACCTTTATCCGGTCATATCAACGCAAATCATAACCACTAGTAAACTAGTGGTTTGAGTAAGCCCTAGAAGGGCATAG
>JAUNWG010000120.1 GCA_030540435.1 Eubacteriales bacterium | reverse complement strand
CTACCTGTACCGGCAGTTGTTGTGATTGCAACAACCGGCAGCGGGTCGTTCGGGATCCTCTGGCGCTTGCCAGTACCGCCATATACATAATCCCATAAGTCACCATCATTGGTTGCCATGGTTGCAATTGCCTTGGATGCATCCATAACACTGCCGCCACCCAACGCAACGATAAAATCACAGCCATTCTCCTTTGCAAATGCGCCGCCTTCCATGACCGTAGATTTCAGCGGATTTGCCATAATCTTATCAAAAACAACAGATTCCACACCTTCCTGCTCCAATTCAGCAATCGTTTTATCGAGAGAACCATTCGCACGGGTTGATTTGCCGTTTGAAATAACGATCATTGCCTTTTTCCCCGGCAGCTTTTGGGAATGCAGCTTGTTTAATCTTCCTGCGCCGAACACAATACGGGTTGGTACATACATTCTGAAGCCCATTTTCTTTCCTCCTAATTGTAATATACACTCTTTGTGATAGGTTTAATTAGATTATACTACGTAAAACCGAAAATGAAAAGAAAAAACGGACGGTCTGCTCTGTACGATTTGATACAGCGCAGCCGTCCTCCAGCCTAATCAGATTGTTTCTTTGCATTCCCCTTGCAATTATTGAACAAAAATAATATTTTGTCTAACTCAGTTCTGTTTTACTGCTTTACGCCAAATGCAGCGCCGATTGCCTGGGCAATATTGTTTACCTGAATAACACGGAAGGTATCCGGTATTTTGATCCGCCCAATATCTTGCTTTGGCATAATACAGGTGGAAAATCCCAAACGAATGGCTTCCTGAATGCGCTGTGATGCGGCAGTGACTGCACGCAGCTCACCAGTCAATCCCACTTCTCCAAATGCCATTACCCCTTCCGGCAACGGCTGGTCGCGGTAGCTGGATGCGACTGCCAATGCGATCGGCAAATCAATTGCCGGTTCATCCAGCCGCATCCCGCCAATAACATTGACATAGGTATCGCTTGACGATAGATACAGCCCCACACGCTTTTCCAAAATTGCCAGCAATAAAACCATACGGTTGTAATCTATACCTGCTGCCATACGGCGCGGTGTACCGTATGCCGTCTTGGTGACGAGAGCCTGTATTTCAGCTAAAATCGGGCGGCTGCCCTCCATGGTGCATGCAATACAATTGCCGGATGCATCCATTGGATGCCCGGACAGCATCGCAGCAGACGGATTCGGCACTTCGATCAGTCCACAGTCGCTCATTTCAAATACACCAATCTCATTTGTCGAGCCAAAACGGTTCTTGGCCGCGCGCAAACAGCGGAAAGAGACCTGCCGCTCCCCTTCAAAATACAGCACACAGTCAACCATATGCTCCAGAATCTTCGGTCCGGCGAGCGTACCTTCCTTATTCACATGACCGACAATGAAAATTGTGACGTTATGCCGTTTCGCGTACTGCATCAGTGTCATCGCACATTCCTTGATTTGGGTCGTGTTGCCCGGTGCACTGGTGAGATCGGATTTGTAAATTGTCTGAATCGAGTCAACGATCAGGACATCCGGCTGCAACAGCCCAGTCTCCTCAATAATTTCTTCCAAATCTGTCTCCGCAAGCACAAAAAGCGCCGGAGAGGAAATATGCAGACGGTCTGCGCGCAGACGGATCTGCCGCAGGGATTCTTCACCGGAAACATACAAAACCTTTGCCTGCCGACACATTTCCTGACACATCTGTAAGAGCAGCGTAGATTTACCGATGCCCGGTTCGCCGCCAACCAACACAAAGCTGCCACGTACAGCGCCGCCACCTAAAACACGATCCAACTCTGAAATGCCTGTATGGAAGCGCAGCTCCTCTGTCGTCCGGATTGCACTGATCTCTAACGGTTTATTTTTTGTCCGGCGTTCCTGCCGTGCTAACGTTCCACGTGGATGTGTATCCTTCGCTTCTTTAAACTCCTCCATGGTATTCCATGCGCCGCAGGATGGGCATTTGCCATACCACTTTGCACTTTCATATCCACATTCTGAGCATAAAAACGTCGTTTTCTGTTTCATATCATTTAAATCTCCAAATATTGTAAATAACCGCCCATGATACATAGGGCGAGTCGTTTTTGATAATCATCCTGCGCCAGCTGCTTTGCTTCTGCCGCATTAGATAAAAAACCGCATTCAACAATAACCGCGGGACAGGTCAGTGTTTTCATGAGATATATTCCATCTGCAGCCTGCTTTGCCTTCCGTTCCTTTGCCGGAGACAATCCCCGGGTCAGATTATCCTGTAGCTGCAAAGCTAAAGTTTCGCCTTCCGGATTGTTTTTTGACCAAAATACCTGCGCACCAGTATAGGAGGCATCTGAAAATTTATTCAGATGTATCGACAGAAAGATCGGATTTGCCTCCTGATTGGTAATACGTTCCCTTGCATGGATATCTGCTACCTTATTTGCACGGATAGTCTGCGCCGGATCATAATCAATGGAATTGTTGTCTGTCCTTGTCAAAACAGTACAAATACCAAACAGTCCTGCAAACGCTTTACATTTCCGGACAATTGCCAAATTGATATCCTGCTCCATCGTGCCATCATCTGCTACCGCGCCGCCGTCAATCCCGCCATGTGCTGGTTGTCACTTGCGCAAGTGGATATTTTCAACAATCAGTCCGGATGATATGCCTGTGAAAATAGATGTTGCAGCTCATCAGAAAAATTGTAACGGATCCTGATTCTCCGATTCTCATACACAAGAATTTCACTTACCATATCAACTACGATCTCCCGATCCAATTTCTCAACGTCTCTCAGCTCCAGCAGGCGTCTCATCCACGGAGTTTGAAAATCATCCTCCGCTGTCTGATCCTCTAACCGCTTTGACGCTGCTTCCATTTGCTTCGTGTATAGCACTTCTTTTTTGAGATATTCCTCTCTGTAAGAAAGAAATTCCTCTTTGGAAATCAATCCATCTTTGTAATCCTCATATACGGATTGCTTTCGCTTTTTCACACGTTCCAGTTCCGACGCAATCTTATTTGGCTCTGTATCATCAATCTGTTTGGCTCTGGAAGTAGCCAAATCGTGCTGTCGGACAAGCTCCTGCAAATCACGGATATTTTGCACAATTACTTTTAGGTCACTCAAAACAATCTCTTCCAAAACTTTAAGAGAAATAGTATGCGGCGTACAAAACCGTGTTCCATGCCGCTTGTACGTCCCGCAACTTAACGTATCTACCTTACTGCCGTCAGCAAGATGCCACACATGTTTTGCCATCGCTCTGCCGCAGTCACCACATTTCAAAAAGCCGGCAAAAATATTCCTGTTGGTATGAAAATCCAGATTACGTGTCCTTTTGGACAAAAGCAGCTGTGCCTTTTCCCATGTATCCTTATCAATAATCGCTTCATGGGTATTTTCAACAATGATCCAATCTTCTTTTGCAACAGCTTTCTGTCTGCTTCGCATCCGCTGATGTTTTGTTCCCTGTACCATATTCCCTGTATAGATTTCTCTGCGCAGGATACTATTGATCGTGGTGTACGACCAGTAGACTGTACTCTCCAGCCGATTGCTATTATGGTAGTTTTCTCCATTTACCTTTTTGTACTCCGCAGGGCAAAGAATTCCTTCTTCATTTAATAATTTTGCAATCCGCTGTTTTCCGTATCCCTGTATATACAAAGAGAAAATCCTACGGACAACATCAGCAGCATACGCATCGATCACCAGCTTATTTTTGTTTGCCGGAGACTTCTTATACCCGTAACTGGCAAATGCTCCGATAAATTCACCAGCTCTTTGTTTTGTTTTGACTGCAGTCTGTATCTTTTTGGAAATATCCCTTGCATACTGCTCATTGAAGATGTTTTTGATCGGCAAAAGCATATCATACGACTGTTTTAAACTATCAATACCATCTGTTATCGAAATAAAGCGAACCTCCAGCTCGGGGAAAATACGCTCCAGATATCTACCTGTATCAATATAATCTCGTCCAAAGCGGGATAGATCTTTGACAACAACACAATTTACTTTTCCGTCTTCAACATCAGCGATCATCCGCTGAAAGCTCGGACGGTTGAAATTTGTACCGGAATATCCATCATCAATATAGATATCATGCAAAACCAAATCACCGTGGTTTGAAACATATTGTGTCAAAAGCTTTCTCTGATTTCCCACACTGTCGCTTTCTTCCTTATCTCCGTCTTCTCTCGATAATCTAATATAAACAGCTGTGTCAAATGCCGGATGCCACATCATTTCACCTATTCAACCGCTGTACCCACAAAAGATTATAGCATCTTTCCATTGTTTCATCAATCATGTCAAACCACCCTTTCTGTGTCGTTGTGTAAATGCGACGTGATGATGCGGCGCAACAGCTCTTCTACAGAAATCTTTGATAAAAACTCTCTCTCGACGATGTATGAAACAGATTCCTTCTTCGACAAGTTTTACCCCTTCTTTCCGATTCGATTGCTTGTACTCAACATACGCAAACAGTCAATTTCCAAGCAAAAAGGACGAAAGATCGTTTCCCTCCTTCGACCAGTATATTATCTTCATTTTACAGCAGCATTCCGTCATAACGACCGTATCCATATTCCGTTTTCCGATGCGAAAAGTCTCGCAACTTACTATCCGATTTGTAACAAACAAAATCGGGCAAAATTAAATCCGTTGTTCAAAATACTCTAAGCCACATCAGAAAGCCAAGATAGCAAAAGACCGCATCTGTTTTTTGACTGATACGGTCTTTTTCGTGTAAATATATCAAATTATTTTCACTTTCCACATTAAATTTAGATTTCAATATATCTGTTTCTCACAAACTCTTCCATCAGACTTGAATCGTTCTCCAATCATGCATATGTAGCAGCTGGATAATCTCTTAATCTAATCCCAACCCCTGAAATGGTTTCTCATCTGCTTTCTTCCACATCCCACGCCTTTCCCTTAAAACAAGCCAAACAGCTTCTTCTGTTCCTGCGGCACTTTATCCCGTGTCAGGCATTCCCAGATTCCTTTTCCCATTCCATTGTAATAATAGGCTTCTGTTTCTAAGTCAACAACACAAAGCCGCAATGCGCTCCAGCCGTATTGATCGTTTT
>JAUNWG010000119.1 GCA_030540435.1 Eubacteriales bacterium | reverse complement strand
GGTAGAATTTAGGCGAAAGAAGGTGATATAGGTTCTATGAAATATCTTGCAATCTGTTTCTTGGCTTTGTTCGGCTATCGGCTGATAACCAACATCTGTGCACTCGTCAGAGTCATTCACTACGAAAAGAAATACATGAAGTACCTGAGCAGCCAGAATACCGATTTTTCCGAGCACACGGATTCTGTCGTTCAGCTCTTCAAGGCGGCCGGAGTATCAGACCTGTTGATTCCGTTCACAAAGCCTGCTGGCTTTGGAATGGTCGCCCATGGCAGTACGTCTCTGTTCGCAAACATCGGGAATCTGCGCAATGAAACTGTTGCGATGATGCATAATTGTTTTTCCAAGGCAAAGGGAACATTCAGACACCGAATCGTCGAAACATTTTCACCGCTATTCTGGATCAACTGCGTTATCTTTCTCCCGCGAAGGATACTGGAGTACCTCGGAATAAAGGGTGACAGTATTCTCGTGAAGCTGTTCCAGCTTGTGTACTGGATCGTCACGCCTTTCCTTGTCGCCTTCCGGGATGAAGTTTATCAGCACGTCATTTCGTTTTTCCGATAACTTCAGAATAAACTTTGTGATGCGTATCACCTCGGAGGCTCTTCCGGAATCTGCTATTCGCTTATGTGCGTTTAGCAGATTTTTGATTACCTCCTGCCGGATCAGCGTTCCAACGGGCACATTCAAAGTGCTGTCCCCTCCCGTCATGCGTGTGCGGCCTTCTCTTCGCCGTTCGCCGTGCCGATGAGGATGCCCGCAACCAGGCCCTCGGTAAATGCAGCCCCCTTGGCGGCGGAAAGCTTTCCCAATACGTCAAGGATGCTGGCGGTGTTCTGCTTTTCTTTCTCAGACATGTTTTCACCCCGTTCTTTATGTTCTACGCATACTATAGCATTACCTAAGAATATTGTCAAGAATTATTTTATGCGTGACGCATATTTTTTATTGACTTTACTATTTTTGTGTAGTATGATAAGGCCATCCAGATAGGAGGTGAAAAAATGAATAGCACTTTTTCAGAGAGGTTAATTGAAATAATCGAAGATTCCGGCCTAAAAAAGACAGAATTTGCTGAGAGAATCAATGTTTCGCAACCTCATGTTTCCAGGATGTGCAGCGGAGAAACTCAGCCGAGCAATAGAACGGTCAAGGCGATATGCAAGGAATTTAACGTTAGCGAAGAATGGCTCCTTTACGGCAAGGGGCGCAGAAAGCTTACCCTCAGCCGTGACCAGGAAATCAAGCAGCTTGTCGAAAACGCCATGACCGGCTCCAGCGACTTCAAAAAAGCCGTCATTCGGATGATTTGTTCCCGCTCCGAGCAGGAGCTGAAGCTTCTGGCCGATATGCTCCGGGAAATCTACGAGAACCTGCCGGAAGAAGAAAAAAATACAGCCGCCGCAAGAAGCGGCGACCGTATGGAAGCGGCGGAGCTGACAAAAGAGGAAGAGGACGCCGTCCTACCTCCCCCTTACACCGGCGACATATGATGCGAACTGCCTTCCCACCTGCCTTTCCAGCGGGTGGGAATAAAATTTCCCACGCTTTTCCAGCTCCATCATCCGCTCCGCCCGGAACTGGGCGGCCTGCCGGGAGATGCCGCAGGCCCGCTGAATCGCCTCCGGGGTGAGCGCCCCAATTTCGTGCAGCACACAGGCCGGAGCCAGCAGCCGGGCGGCAAATTGGTTCGCCTGCCGCTCCTCGGCCCGTTCCGATCCCGTGGGCTCCCGGTTTTCCACCGTGGCCATCCCCGGCCCAACGTGCCCCAGCAGCAGATGCCCGATTTCATGTGCCACCGTAAACCGCTGCCGCCCAGAGGGCAGGGAACTGTCAAAAAAGATATAGGTGTGGTTTTTCGTAACCGTGCAGAATCCATCCGTCCTGCCCGTCAGCCCCGCAAGCCCCAGCGCCCGAATGCTCCCAGCCCCGGCCGCATAATCCGCCAACACCCACCCGTAATGCCTACAAACAACAGACGGCTTCACCGGCAGCGCATCAATCCCACATTCCAGCAGCACCCGCCAGGCTAAGTCTCTGGCGGTTTTGTAATTGTCGTTCGACATAAAATCACCTCAAGGGTTATTTTATGTCGAAATTAAATTTATTACAAAAATCGCACAGACCATTGACAGCGGATTATACGGTGTTGTATGATTACAATAGGGGGGATAAAAATGAAAACAAAATCAAAACTCAGGCCGGATAAAGGGAATAGTTTACTTTCGTTTCCACAGGATTACACCGTTATTGATACGGAGACAACAGGGCTTGACCCTTATTATGACGAAATAATTGAGCTTTCCGCAATAAGGGTACGTTCTGGTATTGTCTGCGATGAATTCAGCACGCTTGTAAAGCCAATCAACAGCATTGATGATTTTATTATAGAACTAACCGGAATTACCAACGAGGATGTGGAAGATGCCCCCAGAATAAAGGATGTTCTTCCTGATTTTCTGAACTTTATAGGGAATGACATCATTGTCGGTCATAATGTTAATTTCGACATCAATTTTATTTATGATTATTCCACAATGTGTTGTGGAAAACCTTTCACAAACGATTTCGTGGATACAATGAGGATTTCTCATTACGTTTTTCCAGATTTGAAGCATCGCAGACTGGCCGATGTTGCGGCGGCCATTGGAATAAATCAAAAGCAAGCCCACCGAGCGCTTGCTGACTGTCTTACGACAAACGAAATTCTAAAGGGGCTTCAATCATCTGGAATCGACCCGGAAGAAGCTCACCGCATAGCTTCCAGAGGAGTAAGGGCATCCGACATTACTGGCGAATCTGGAATGTTGCAACCAGACAATCCTCTCTTCGGGAAAGTATGTGTTTTTACCGGGACACTTAGTATAACAAGGAAAGAGGCCATGCAGGCCGTTGCCAATATTGGAGGAATTTGCGGGGACAGCGTTACCGCAAAAACGAATTTTCTCATTTTGGGAAACTATGATTATTGTAACTCCAGAAAATTTGAAAAAAGCCTGAAGCAACAAAAAGCAGAGCGCCTGATTCTGAAAGGGCAGGATATCCAGATTCTTTCTGAATCTGCGTTTTTTGATTTAATCGGGAAGGGAGAAAACGAATGAAAAAGCTATTCCGCATTATCCTCAGCTTTGCAGTTATCCTTCTAATGGCCGTATCTGCATCCGCAGACACGAAAGAAGAACTGAAAGTAGCTCACGCTGAAAACGGAAGTGTAGTTGTGGGTATTCCGGATGGGGAAGATCTAGACGGATGGACTGCAATATACTTATCCGGCGAAGAAAAGGGGGAAGTTATTTTTTTATTTTTCAAGGACGGCAATGCAGCTGGATACCTGTGCCTAAAAGACGGAACAAGTGTACCTGTCACGTATGTAAACGGTGAATTGTCCATAAGTCAGAGTAGTTACGAAAAACCGTCCAGCACTGAGCCAAAGGAAGACCCCTCAGCAACGGTTGGAATGAAAAATGCGCTAAAATCTGCCATGAGCTACCTAAAATATTCCGCATTTTCCTACACCGGCTTGATTAAGCAGCTAGAGTACGAAAAGTATTCCAAATCGGAGGCGACCTACGCCGCCGACAATTGCGGAGCGGATTGGAACGAGCAGGCTTATGAGTGTGCGAAGCAATATTTGAAATACTCATCTTTTTCAAGGAGCGGCTTAATAGAACAGCTTGAATATGAGGGGTTCACTCATTCCCAGGCCGTTTACGCAGCTGATATGTGCGGCTATTAACAGCATAAAACTGTCCCAAATCGGGACACTTCAAAAAAGAGACCCTAGTGGGTCTCTTTTTTATTTGACTTTTTTGGGCGAATTGCTATAATCAGGTCAGGGGGAATTGAATATGAATTGCATCAAATGTGCCGCAGCCCTGCCGGATGGGGCGCTGTACTGCTGCTATTGCGGCAAAAAGCAGACCGCGACCCAGAAAAAGGGGCGGAAGCGGGCCAACGGAGAGGGATCCGTCTATCGGGATTCCACCGGACGATGGCGGGCGCAGATCGTCGTTGGTTATAAGCTGATTAATGGCCGCAGCCAGTCCGTCAAAAGGACGAAAGCCGGATTTGAGACAAAGCGTGCCGCCATCGAATACCTGGAGCAGCTTCGCGGCCAGCCCACAAAACAAGCCCCGACCCTGCAAAAGCTCTGGGAGGAATACCAGGCCGCCGGTTATACAAAATTGTCCGCATCCCGTCAGGAAAAATACCGCATTGCCTGGCCAAAGCTGGATCCGCTGCACCTATCCAGAATCGACCTGTTGACCACCGCAGATTTGCAGCAGACCGTGAACGACGGCGCAAAAACCTACTACCCCGCCCGGGATATGCGCGACCTGCTGAGCCTGCTGTACCAGATCGCCATCGCCAACCAGTATGTGCCCGTAAATTTGGCCGAGTATATTATCCTGCCGGAGCTAAATGCCAAAGATCAGCAGGCATTTACCCAGGAAGAAGTGCTGAAGCTTTGGAAACACTACGCAGCCGGGGATTGGTGGACGGGCTACATCCTGCTGATGTGCTATACCGGTATGATGCCCGGCGAGCTGATGGAGGCGAAAAAGGAACAGGTAGACTTGCACTCCCGCACCATCACCGGAGCCGGAAAGAAAACCAAAACCAGGAAGGAAAAGCCGATCGTGCTGGCAGACGAAATTGTACCCGTTGTGCAGTCGCTAATGGAGCACACCCAGGGCGAAAAGCTTCTGCGAATTAACAAAGACCGATTTTATGACCGCTATTATGAAACCCTGGCCGCCGCCGGAGTTCCCAAACTCCCGCCGTATTCCTGCCGCCATACAGCCGCGACAATGCTGTCCGATGCAGACATCCGCCCCGCCCTGGTGCAGTCCATCATGCGCCACGCCAGCTATACAACAACCCAGCGCTACGTCCACGAAAACGTCACCAGCGCCCTGGAAGCAGTAAACCAACTCCCAAAGCCAACACCAAAAGCAGAAGAACCATTGCACACGGTTCCTAACGAATAATTTTGTCCAAACTTTTTGTGCGATAAAGCGAATGTATTATCAGTTATTATTTACTATTTATAAACATTTATTGAATTGTTAAAACCCCTGCTAAGGGAGTAGGCGTCTAAAAAGCGCGCGAGGGTTCAAATCCCTCTCA